>DATMAB010000012.1 GCA_035573675.1 Terriglobales bacterium | reverse complement strand
CACGACCGCCACTCGCATTCCGGTGGGCGGCAGCTTGGGCCGCGGCAGGTAGCCGAAGTTGCGGCGGACGTAATCGACGACAAAGGCTTCCAGCTTGCCGATGTTCACCGGTTTCTCGCGGGCGGCCAGAACGCAGGCGCCCTCACACTGCTTTTCCTGGGGACAGATGCGGCCGCACACGTCGGGGAAGTTGGAGTTTTCCAGGAACACGCGCGCCGCGCCGACGATGTCGCCCTGGCTCAGCAGGAACATGGCGGTGGGAATGTCGTTGTGCAGGGGGCAGCCCTGGGTACAAGGGGAGTGCTCGCACATGAGACAACGCTGGGCCTGCTCGATGGCCTGCTCCGGCGTGTAACCCTGGAAGACTTCGTCGAAGTTGTGCAGGCGTTGCTCGGGAGACTGCTTCGGGGGCTTGGCGCCCTCGATGTCAAAACGCTCGCGGCGAGTGAGCATCCTCCGACCTCCCGGGGCACGCTCAGGGCAGGCCCGGTCGCTGAGACTGTCCTTAGCCTGCCTCAAGAGGAGCGCGGCAGGCTGTGTCATTCGTCACAAACGGGGGTGATGAACGAACCACCGAGCGGGAGAACGCTCAGTTGGTGCTGATGTTGAAGTTGATGGTGATGTAGGTCTCGGTCTCTACCGGGCGCCCATTGAAGTAGTAAGGCCGGTAGCGCCATTGGCGGGCCACCTGGATGGCGGCCGGGCCGAGTTCGGTGGGGCCGCTGACTACCGCCAGCTCCTTGATAGCTCCCTCAGCACTGATGACGGCACGCAGCTTCACCGAGCCGTTTACATTGGCTTCCTTGGAGATGATGGGTCCGGGGGTGATGCGCATGCGGTCTGCGGCCTTGGGAACGGCCTCCGCATGCTGGCTGGTGCCCTTGTCCGCCAGATTGATGATCCGCTCGCGGGGCGCGGGGGAAAAGCGCCGGTCGCGGTTATCCACGACTTCGACGCCGAAAGGGAGCTTCGACGGATCCTGGCGGACCACTTCGATGCCGCCGGCAAAGGGCCGCTCGGGAAGCGCCGCGGCTGCGACTGTAGCTGGTTCGGCCGGCGGCGTCGCAGTCGGCGCACCGGGCTTCGCGGCCGGGCGAGCGCCACCAGCCTTTCCCTTGGGCCGCGGCTGGGCAACTGACGCATCCGCGGCAGGGGACGGAAGGATCGGCCCGGAATCATCGGACGATGTACCGTCAGTCCAATCGCGAACGGTGAGGGCGAGCGGGGTCAGCACTTCGTCGGGAAGCATGAGTGGTTGGCTCGCCAGGAAGCCCAGCAGGCCGACCAGAAGCAGCAGGACCGCCAGGTTCTTCTTGCGCTGGCGTGCGGCTGCCGAAGCGTCCTCCGATTCCTTCTCGGAGAGACCCCGCAGCTTGCTCCACTCTTCACTGTCGTCCACCGGAAGGGAGGAGTAACCCTTGGAATCCGGTGCGTCTTTTGCGCCTTCGCTCATCGCAAACGGCCTCCCAGCGTGCGCGGGGGCACACCAAGTATGCGCTCAAATGGTACGGTTTTCCATACGCGCGAGGTCCGGGGTCTCATTCTAGTTTCCCCCGAGGCCGAGGACCGCGGCGATGCGTGTAATCAGATTGTTCACCTCGCCCACGGCCAGCCGGATGACACCCACCGCGGCCACCAGGCAAATCAGCATCACGAGCATGGACTCGGCCAGACCGTCCGGCTGCTTCTTGCGGCGCGGCGCGGAAACGGAAGGTTGGGTTGAGTCCGGGGACGGCATCGTCCAGAAAAGTAGCGCAAAATCGGCCTCTGCGCATTCGCTTTCTTGGTTCTGCCAGCCGGGCCGCTCGATCGCCCGGGTCGACCCGGCAAACTCTTCCGTCACCCAGGAACGGGTTGCGCATCCAATCAAAGGGAAAAAGTAGTGGAATCTAGGAAATACAGTCAGTAGCATTGTCGGATGCCTTCAGCCGTCAGGAGCGAATCGGGGGTGTTGCGGGGCGATTTGCGTCCCGCCGACCGCCTGCGGGAGGCGTTCCTGCGGGTGCGCAACCAGACTGAGCGGCTGGCCGAGCCGCTCACGCCCGAAGACATGCTGGTGCAGCCTATGACCGAGGCCAGCCCAACCAAGTGGCATCTGGCGCACACCACGTGGTTCTTCGAGACGTTCGTGCTGGCGGCACATCATCCCGGCTACAGCGATTTCAACCCCGACTTTCGCTTTCTCTTCAACTCGTACTACAACGCCGTGGGCGCACGTCCGGACCGCGACAAGCGAGGCACGTTCTCGCGGCCGGGATTGGAAGAGGTGCGCGCGTACCGCCGGTTCGTGAATCAGCGGATGCAGGAATTCCTGGCAGAGAATCCTGAGCGGGAGGCGCTCTCAATCCTGGAGCTGGGGTTGCACCACGAGCAGCAGCACCAGGAGCTAATGGTCACGGACATCAAGAATGTTTTTGGGAGTAACCCACTGCGGCCGGCGTATCGCGAGCGGGCCACGGGAGCTGCAGCGACGCCGGCGGCGCCGCTGCGGTGGCTTGAATTCGAAGGCGGCATCCAGGCGGTGGGCTCCGACGGCGATGGGTTCTGCTTTGACAACGAACTGGCCCGGCACGAGGTGCTGCTGCGGCCGTTCCGGATGGCTTCCCGACTGGTAACCAACGCCGAGTACCTGGATTTCATGGCCGACGGAGGCTACACGCGCCCCGAACTCTGGCTTTCCGATGGTTGGGACACGGTTCGGGCACAGGGCTGGGAGGCGCCCCTCTACTGGGAGAGAAAACAGGACGCCTGGCACGCCTACACCTTGGCGGGGCTAAGGGCGGTGGAGCCCGCTGAGCCGGTTTGTCATGTGAGCTTCTTCGAGGCCGATGCCTACGCCCGTTGGGCGGGCGCGCGTCTGCCCACTGAGTTCGAGTGGGAAGCCGCGGCCGCTGTCGAGCCGGTGGAGGGGAATTTTCTCGAGTCGGAAAGATTCCATCCGGCAGCGGGAATGGCGTCGCGGCCGCTGGCGCAGGTCTTCGGTGATGTTTGGGAATGGACCGCCAGCCCTTATGTGGCATATCCCGGATTCCAGGCAGCGAGCGGCGCGCTGGGCGAATACAACGGCAAGTTCATGTCCGGCCAGATGGTGCTGCGGGGAGGGTCGTGCGCGACGCCGCAGTCGCACATCCGGGCGTCGTATCGCAACTTTTTCCCGCCCAGCGCCCGCTGGCAATTCACGGGGATCCGGTTGGCCCAATGACCGCGCTGAGCCGAGAGATGGTTATTCCGGAGATTGCGTCCGAGGTCTATGAAGGGCTGACCTCGCAGCCGAAGAAGTTGTGTCCCAAGCTGTTTTACGACGCGGCGGGCTCGGCGCTGTTTGAGGAAATCACGCGGCTCCCGGAATATTACCTGACACGGACGGAAGAGCAGATCCTGCGAACGCACGCGGACGCCATCGTGGCCCAGGCCGGCGACGACCTGAGCCTGGTGGAATTGGGAGCGGGCTCGGCGCGGAAGACTTCGGTGCTGATCGGCGCGCTGCTGCGCCGTCAGCGAGAGGCGCTGTACTGTCCTATCGACGTTTCCTACGACGCGCTGCAGGCAGCCAGCCGGCGGTTGCGCGCCGGTTTCCCCGACCTGCGCGTCCGTCCGGTGGTGAGCGACTACACCAGCGACATGGAGGTTCTGCGCCAGCTTCCCGGGCGGAAACTGGTATTGTACATCGGCTCCAGCATCGGCAACTTCGAGCCGGAGGATGCGTTGCGCGTGCTGCGCCGCATGCGCGCCCGGCTCGGCGCGGGGGACGCGCTGCTGCTCGGCACGGACCTGCGCAAGGATGCGACTGCGCTGATCCCGGCGTACGACGATGCCCAGGGCGTCACCGCGCGGTTCAACAAGAACGTGCTGGCGCGCATCAACCGCGAGCTCGGCGGGGAGTTCGACCTGGACGCTTTCCGCCACCGGATCCGCTGGAATCCGGAGGCCTCGCGCATCGAGATGTACCTGGAGAGCCTGGCAGCGCAGTCGGTGTGGATCCGGCTGCTGCGGCACAAAGTCCGGTTCGAGTCCGGCGAGCTGCTGCACACGGAGAACAGCTACAAGTACACGGATGAGTGGGTACAGGAGATGCTCGAAGAGAGCGGCTTCGCACGGGAGAATTCCTGGAAAGATGCCCGCTCCTGGTTCGCTGTCCACCTGGCGCGCGTTCATTGACCGGCTTGTCCAAGGAAGTCCGGCCCGTTTAGCTTGGTTCCCACCTCGCAGAACTTCACATGCGCGACCCGGATCGCAAGAAAGAACTGCTGCGCACCCTGTGCGACGCGCGGTTGCGCCGGCAACTGCCGGCGGACTTCCCCCTTTCCGCCAGAAAGGCACACCGGGCGGCGAGATTGCTGGCGCACCGATACTACAACGGTCGCATGAAGCGCTCGTTCCAGTATTCGAGGGCGCTGTCCAGTCGTACGGGACGCCAAGCCACGGACGTGCTTGGGGGCCCGGCGTTCGATGGGTTTGTCGCGGATTGCGCGCTGGGCTCGTTCGACTCCGCCCGACGCCTGGGGGAGATGGCGGTCGTGCACCTGGACGGCGCCGCACACCCGGGTCCGTGGTGGCGCGACCTGGTGCAGTACGAGTTCGCCTACTTTCTGCAGACGGCCACGACGCAGACTACGATCCAGGTGATGCGCTACCGCCGCCGGGCCGGCGCCTGGTGCCGGTTGTTTTCCTGGCGGCTGCCGGAGGTGTTGGAGCGCTTACGCGCGGGACAAGCGGTGACCGACGACTTGCGCCACGAATGCACGCTGCTCTTCTGCCGTGGAGAAGGGAATCGCGTGATTGTGGCCGAGGTGGAGAAGGATGCGGAAGCGGTGTTCCGCGCGACCAACGGGCTGCGGCTTCCTGCGCAGATCGCACAGGCAGCCGGGCTGGATCTGGAATCCACCCTCCAGGTGCTGGAACAGTTTGTCGCGCTGGGCGCGGTCGAACCTCCCCTTCCCGAAGCGGGCATTGAAGAGGCGGCACGGAAGGCCTAGAATTTTTCCGGTGGGCGTCTACCGGCGGAGGTGCTTATGCCGCAGTACGATTTCTTCTGCCAAGCCTGCAAGAAAGACTTCACCAAGGTCCTGACGCTGGCGGAGTACGAAAAGGGCGGCGTTACGTGTCCCCACTGCGGGAGCGGGAAGGTGGAACAGAAGTGGTCCGCCTTCTACGCAGTCACGTCGCGCAAGAGCGCGTAGGACCGCTGCTTCCGTGGGCACGCGGGCGCTCAGCCCTGCTCAGGTTGGGCCGCGGCCTGTGGCGCCTGCTGGGCTCGCGCCAGCAGCCAGCGGACGATCCGGTAGCCGAGCAGCACGGCCAGCACGGTGCCGTACGCGGCAGGCTCGCGGATATCCGCCTTGACCAGCCACCAGAAGTGCACAACGGCCAGAGCCGTGCTCACGTAGATAAGCCGGTGCAACGCCTGCCAGCGCTTGCCGCCCAACCGCCGCACCCAGCCGCCGGTCGAAGTAATGGCCAGCGGGACCAGCAGGACGAAGGCGGTGAATCCGGCCGTGATGTAAGGACGCTTGTAGACGTCGGCCACGATGCGATCCCAGTCGAAGTAGTGATCGAGAACCACATAGGTGGCCAGGTGCAGGCAGGCATAGAAGAAGGCGAACAGGCCTAGCAGGCGGCGCAGTTGGATGAGCCAGTACTGCCGGGAGATCCGCCTTAGCGGCGTGATGCCGAGCGTGATCAGCAAGAAGATCAGGGCCGTCAGTCCGGTGGAATGAGTGATGAACTCGATGGGATTAGCGGTGAGGTCGTTCTGCCGATAGCGCCACAGGAGGCGGGCGAGCGGTCCCAGCGAGGCCAGGAACACGGCAAGTTTGAGCCAGGAAATCGGTTTCATCCGCTGCTTCAGTAGTTCACCCGCAGGTCCATGCCGGTGTAGAGGCCGGCGACCTGGTCGCCGTATCCGTTGAACATCAGCGTAGGCCGGCGCCGGAACTCGCCGATGCGTCGCTCGGTAGCCTGGCTCCAGCGGGGATGGTCCACGTTCGGGTTCACGTTGGAGTAGAAGCCGTACTCGCTGGGCTGCATCTTGTTCCAGGTGGTTTCGGGCATCTGCTCGACGAAGCGGATCTTCACGACCGACTTGATGCTCTTGAATCCGTACTTCCACGGCACCACCAGGCGGATGGGAGCGCCGTTCTGGTTGGGCAGCACTTCGCCGTACAGGCCGACGGCCAGGATAGTGAGGGGATGCAGGGCTTCATCGAGCCGCAGGCCCTCGACATACGGCCAGTCCAGCACGCCGGATTTTTGGCCGGGCATTTGGGCGGGATCGTAGAGCGTGACCAATTGCACGAACTTCGCCTTGGAAGTCGGCTCCAGGGTCTTGATGAATTCACCCAACGGGAAACCCAGCCAGGGGATGACCATCGACCAGGCCTCGACACAACGCAGCCGGTAGATGCGCTCTTCGAGCGGGAACATCTTGATGAGAGCGTCAATATCGTAGACCTTCGGCTTCTTGACGTGGCCCTCGACGGCGACCGTCCAGGGGCGTGTGCGCAGGGTGCCGGCGTTGGCGGCGGGATCTTCCTTGTCGGTGCCGAACTCGTAGAAATTGTTGTAATGAGTGATGTCGCGCAGGGAGTTCGGCGTTTCCGTGGTGCTGAATGCGCTTTTGCTGTGCGGCAGCTTGGCGCCAGCGGCGACTTCGTCCTCGGGCTCGGTCAGCTTCTTCAGCGCCCAGCCGCCTGCTACGAGTCCCGCTCCGGCCGCGGCCGTGAGGATGAATTGCCGGCGGTTCTGATAGGTCTGCTTGGGTGTGATCTCCGACGAAGGAATATCCGACGCTCGTTTGATCAGCATGAGGGTGCCTGGCTCCCGCCTCGATATTATGAACGCATCCGGGCCTGAAGCGGATGTTTCCCGCTGCCGAATCGACCCACTGAATAGGACGCCCGGGACGGCGAAAAGTTTCGCTGCCGCGTTGGCCGGCCGAGTCGATGGCATTTAGAATCAAAAGGATGGAGGAGAGACCTGAATGGCGCTGAAGGTGCGAGGAACCCGACTACTGACGATGGCCGCGATGGCGGCCGTTTTTCTTGTCTGTGCAGATCGGCCTGCGTCCGGCCAGGGCGCCGACAAGCCCAGCGTGGCGGAAGCCAAGGCGTTCGTCGACGACGCCGAAAAACAGTTGCTGGAGCTGAACAACAAGCTGGGCCGCGCGTCGTGGATCAAGGCGAACTTCATTACCTACGATACCGAGCAGCTGGAAGCTGATTACCAGAGCCAGTTCACTGCGGTGACCACGGACCTGGCCACCAAGGCGGCACGCTTCGATGGCCTGGAACTGCCGGAAGATGTGGCGCGCAAGCTGAAGCTGTTGAAGCTGGCGCTGACGGTCCCTGCACCCAATAATCCGGAAGAGCGCGATGAGCTGACCAAGATCACCGTCGGACTGGATGCCACATACGGCCGCGGGAAGTACTGTCCCAAGGGGAAGGACCAGTGTTTTTCACTGAACGACCTGGAGCGCACCCTTTCCAAAAGCCGCAACTACGAGGAACAGCTTGATGCCTGGCAGGGCTGGCACGCCATTGCCGTCCCTATGCGTAAGGACTTCGAGCGCGAGGTAGTGCTTGCCAACAAGGGTGCACGCGAGTTGGGCTTCAAAGACGTCGGCGCGATGTGGCGCTCGAACTATGACATGCCGGCGGACGAGTTCGCCAGGGAAGTGGACCGGCTGTGGGAGCAGGTGAAGCCGCTCTATCTCTCCCTGCACGCGTATGTGCGCGCGCAACTTGCCAAGCAATACGGCGCCGACAAGGTTCCGGCGACCGGGCCGATTCCGGCGCATCTGCTGGGCAACATGTGGGCGCAGGAATGGGGAAACATTTATCCGCTGGTGGAGCCGCCCGGCAGCCGCGGGTACGACCTGACGGAACTGCTGAAGCAGAAGAAGGTGGATGAGGTGGAGATGGTCCGCTACGGCGAGCGGTTCTTCACCTCACTGGGCTTCGAGCTGCTGCCCGAGACCTTCTGGGAGCGGTCGCTGTTCGTGAAGCCGCGCGACCGCGACGTCATCTGCCACGCCAGCGCCTGGGACGTGGATAACGATCAGGACCTGCGGCTGAAGATGTGCATCGAGGTCAAGGACGAGCATTTCTCCGTCGTTCACCACGAGCTGGGACACAACTTTTACCAGCGAGCCTACCGGCACCAGCCGTTTCTCTTTCGCGGGAGCGCCAACGACGGCTTCCATGAGGCGGTGGGCGATGCGATCGCACTTTCCATCACGCCCGAGTATTTGAACCAGGTCGGATTGCTCGAGAAAGTCCCCGGGCCCGAAGGCGACCTGCCCTACCTGATGAGAATGGCGATGGACAAGATCGCCTTCCTGCCTTTCGGTCTGCTGGTGGACCAGTGGCGATGGAAGGTGTTCTCCGGCGAGATCAAACCTGAGAACTACAACCAGTCTTGGTGGGAGCTGCGCAAGAAATACCAGGGCATCGCGCCGGCGCTGCCGCGCAGCGAGCGGGACTTCGATCCCGGCGCCAAGTATCACGTGGCGGGAAACGTGCCCTACACGCGCTATTTCCTCGCCCGCATCCTGCAGTTCCAGTTCTACCGGGCCTTGTGCCGCGAAGCGGGATACACCGGGCCGTTGCACCGCTGCTCGATCTACGGCAACAAGAAGGCGGGCGCGAAACTGAACCAGATGCTGGTCATGGGCCAGAGCCGGCCGTGGCCGGAGGCGCTCGAGGCCCTGACCGGCAGCCGCCAGATGGACGCCACCGCCATCATCGACTATTTCGCTCCCCTCAAGAAGTGGCTGGACGAGCAGAACCAGGCCCAGGGAAACAAGGTCGGCTGGTAGCGAGATTCGGCAGGCCGGCCGAGTGAGAGGAAAAGGCGCCCCGTCGGGCGCCTTTTCTATTCGTAGCGCAGGGCTTCGATGGGGTCGAGCAGCGCGGCCTTGCGTGCCGGATAGAAACCGAAGAACACGCCCACGGCCACCGAGAAAACCACGGCGATCACGATGGCCAAGGGCGAGACCAGCACCGGCCAACCAAGCGTGTTGGTGATGAGCAGGGAGGTACTCACGCCGACCGCGATCCCCACTACTCCGCCAATCATGCTGAGCACCACGGCCTCGATGAGGAATTGCCGCTGCACGTCCTGTTCCGTGGCGCCGATGGCCATGCGGATGCCGATCTCGCGCGTCCGCTCGGTCACCGACACCAGCATGATGTTCATGATGCCGATGCCGCCCACGAGTAGGGAGACGCTGGCGATGGAGGCCAGCAGCAGGGTCATGATCCGGCTGGCCTGGTTGGCCAGGTCGGCCATGTCGGCGAGGTTGCGCACCATAAAGTCGTCATCCTGGCCGGGACGGATGCGATGCCGGTCGCGCAGGAGCGCGGTGATCTGTTGCTGCGCCGCGTAGCTGGCCTGGCGCGACACCGCGGAGACCATGATGAAGCGCAGCCAGGTGTCGCCGGTGAGCTTCTTCTGGTGAGTGGTCAGCGGAATGACGATGATGTCGTCCTGATCGTCACCCATCGCCGCCGACTGACCTTTGACCGCCAGCACTCCCACGACCTTGAAGGGCAAATTTTTGATGCGGATGGTTTGGCCGACGGGATCGATGGCGCCGAAGAGATTCTTGCGCACCGTCTCTCCGATGACAGCGACGTTAGCTGCGGCCTGGACGTCCTCCTGTGTAAAGGAAGTTCCGTCCTGGAAGGCCCAATTGCGGATGTCAAAGTACTGCGGCTCGGTGCCGGTGATGCGCGTGTTCCAGTTGTCGTTCTCGAAAACGACCTGCGCCGAGGTCATGGTGCCGGGCGCGGCCGCAGCCACGGCCGGGCACTCGCGCAGAATGGCCAGCATGTCGTCATAAACCAGGGTCTTGGTCTGGCCCCAACCCATGCGCAACCCGCTGCGGTTCACCGTGCCCGAGCCCACGAAAAGCATGTTCGAACCCATGGCCGCGATCTGCTCCTGCACCTGCTGTTGCGCGCCCTGACCCAGGCCCACCATGGCGATGACCGCGCCCACGCCGATGATGATGCCCAGCATGGTCAGGCTGGAGCGCATCTTGTTGCGTGCCAGCGCGCGCAACGCGATGCGAATGATGGCGGCCGCGTTCATGGCTTCTAGTCCTCCAGCCTGGGCAGAGTTTTGAGCACCTCGGTGGCGCGTTCGGGCTGCTGGTTGAGGTCGTCGTGGCGAATCCTGCCGTCACGGAAGATCACGTTACGTCGCGCGAATTGCGCGATATCGTGCTCGTGTGTCACCAGAACGATGGTCAGCCCGTGCTCTTCGTTCAGGCGCTGCAGGATTTCCATGATCTCCACTGCAGTGCGGCTGTCCAGGTTGCCGGTGGGCTCATCGGCCAGCAGGATAGCTGGACGGTTCACCAAAGCGCGAGCAATCGCGACCCGCTGCTGCTGCCCGCCGGAGAGCTGCGAAGGATAATGGCCTTCCCGGCCGGCGAGGCCCACCATGGCCAGCGCTTCGCGGGCCCGCGCTTCGCCTTCTGCCGGAGTCAGGTGCGCATACAGAGTTGGAAGCTCGACGTTTTCGAGCGCCGTGGTACGGGAGAGCAGGTTGAAGCCCTGGAAAACGAATCCAATCTTTTGGTTGCGAATACGCGCCAGCGCCCGCTTGTCGAGACCGGACACATCGGTGCCTTCGAGCAGGTAGCGGCCGCTGCTGGGCTTGTCCAGGCAACCAAGGATGTTCATGAAAGTGGACTTGCCGCTGCCACTGGCGCCCATGATGGCCAGGAATTCACCGCGTGCAATCTCAAGGCTCACGCCGCGCAGGGCGTGGACCCGCGTTTCGCCCAGCTCGTAGTACTTGTGGATGTCCTGGACGCGAATCACCGGCTCCCGGGTCACGCCGGCCCGGGTGCCGTTCTCGACTTGGGGCGCCGTAGCCATGCTGTCGATTAGGGCGCGAGCTTACCGCCGCCTCGGCGGCCCGGCGAGGGGAGATTGTGTTCCGGAGATGCCTCCGCCCGCCGTGGCGGCTCCGATCACCAGCACGTCGCCTTCGTTCAGCGTACCTTCCAGCACGCCCACGAGTTCCGTCACGGTGCGATCGGTGATGCCGGTGCGGATGTGCACCGGCTCCAGAGTCTTATCCGGCCGCAGCTTCCAGATGATGGCAGTGCTCGCACGCGAGGCGCGAGGTTGCGGAGCCGCCTCCTCCGAGCCGCCTCCCGGCTGTTCGCGACGCCGCTGGCGCTCTTCGTTGGGGCCCAACGCATCCTTGATCCCGTATTTTGCGTACAGCGCGCGAATCTCCTCCGGCGCCATGTCAGGCTTGTAGCGCAAGGCGCCGTTTGGAACCTTGAGCACATTCTGCGCGCTGGCCACGGGAATGGTGACGTACGCTGTCATGCCGGGAAAGAGTTTCAGGTCCGGATTCTTGAATTCGATGACGGTATCGTAGGTCACGACGTTCTGTACGATGGTGGCGTTCATCCTCACCTGCGCGACGCGGCCTTCGAAGTTATCGCGGGGAAACGCATCCACCTTGAACGTGGCCCGCTGCCCGACCTGGATCTGGCCGACATCGGACTCGTCGGTTTTCGCATAGACCTGCATTTCCGTCAGATCCTGGGCGATGGTGAAAAGCGTCGGAGCCTGCAACGAAGCCGCCACGGTCTGCCCCACATCCACGTTGCGGCTGACCACGGTTCCGTCAATGGGAGCGATGATGCGGGTGTGGCTCAAGTTGGTCCGGGCGACCTCGACAGCCGCGGCACGCTGTTTGACCTGGGCCGCAGCCTGGGTGACCTGCGCCCGTCCGGCGGAGACGGCGGCGTCGGCGGATTCCGCGTTCGCGCGGGCGACCTCGAGTTGCTGCTGGCTCAGGACGCCTTCTGCCTCCAGGCGCTTGGTGCGCTCGTATTCGGCGCGGGCCTGGACCGCCGTCGCCTTGGCACGTTCCAGGTTGGCCTGCGCCGCGGCGAGATTGGCGCGGGCGTTTTCCAAATCGGCCCGGGCCTGGAGCAGGGCGCCCTCAAACAGCGAGGGCTCGATCTGGGCGATTAACTGGCCCTTTTTCACACTGGAATTGAAATCGGCGAACAATTGCGACACCGTGCCCGAGACCTGGGATCCCACCTGCACGGTGGTGACGGCGTTGATGGTGCCGGTGGCCTCCACCACTTCGCGGATATCGCCGCGCTCCACGCGGGCCGTGAAATACTCGGGCGGACTCTTGCGTCCCATGCGGAAGGCGGCGAACAGAGTTATGGCGACGACCGCAGCTCCCAGCAGCACCCACTTGTTGCGCACGTACTTCACCTCGGCCACTATCTCCTAAACCCTGATTCTATCCAAGAGTTGTGTGTCCAGCAGAACTGGAGTAAACCGTATTGCTATATCCAGTCTATACGAAGTATAGTGTATCGTCATGGCAGGGCAGGAACTTCTGCGGCCGGGCGACGCAGCTCGCATGCTGGGCATCAGTTACCCCACGCTGAAGCAGTGGATCTACCGGCGCAAGCTGCGGACGGTGCGCACCGCCGGAGGCCACCACCGCGTTCCGCAGAGCGAGATGGACCGCTTCCTGCACCGGTTCGGGGAACCGCCCGGGCCGGGGCGAAGGCGGGGCTTCCGGCGGATCAGCGGGCGGAACCAACTGGTGGGACGGATCGTCGAGGTGCGCACCAGCGGCCTGCTGGCCCAGGTGGTGTTGTCGATTGGCGGGCAGCGCATCACCTCCATCATAACGGCAGACGCGGCGCGTGAAATGCGCTTGAAAAAGGGCGAAGTGGCTGCCGCGCTGATCAAGTCCACAGAAGTCATGATCGTACGACCCTGAGCCCAAGAGAAGAGCCATGCGTGCGAGCTTCCTGCTGTTCACACTGACTTTCGGGATGTTCGCCTCCGCTGAGGAGCTTCGCGTGGCCGCCGCGAGCGATCTCACGTTTGCCCTGCCGGAAATCGTGGCCGCTTTCGAACGGCAGACGGGGCACAACGTGCGCGTCACCTACGGGTCGTCGGGGAATTTCTATGCGCAGATCCAGCATGGTGCGCCCTTCGATGTGCTGCTCTCGGCCGATGTCGAGTATCCCCGGCGGTTGGAACAGGCTGGAATTGCGGGTGCTCCGGTCTTGTACGCCATTGGCCGCATCGTGGTTTGGGCGCCCAGGAGTCGGAAATTGAATGTGCGTGTGCGGGGGCCGGAAGTTCTTCGCGATCCTGCAGTCCGCAGGATTGCCATCGCCAATCCGCGCCACGCTCCTTATGGCCGCGCCGCGGAGGCGGCTTTGAAGCACTTTGGACTGTATGAGCAGGTGGCCTCGAGAATCGTCCTCGGAGAGAACATTTCGCAGGCGGCCCAGTTCGTGCAGTCCGGCAGCGCGGAGGTTGGAATCATCGCGCTGGCCCTAGCCGAGGCACCGACAATGCGCACGAGCGGCGAATACTGGCTTGTCCCGCAAGAGGCCCATTCCCGGCTGGAACAGGCGGCGGCGATTCGCCGATCATCGCCGCACGCCAACACGGCCCGGCAGTTCCTGCAATTCCTGCGGAGCCAGAGCGCTCAAGCCGTGCTTCGTCGTTACGGGTTCGAGCTTCCGGAGGTGAAGCCGTGAACTGGGAGGCGATCCTACTGACGCTGAAGCTGGCCCTGGTTGTTTCCGCCATCCTGTTGCTGCTGGGCCTGCCCATCGCCTACTGGGTGGCTTTCGCGCGCTGGCGCTGGAAGTTCCTGGTGGAAGCGCTGGTGGCGTTGCCGCTGGTGCTGCCTCCCACCGTGCTCGGGTTCTACGTCCTGGTGGCGCTGGGACCGCGTAGTCCGGTGGGCGCCTGGTACGAATCATGGTGGGGGAGCGGGCTGCCCTTCACCTTCGAGGGACTGGTCGTGGCTTCGGTGCTGTACAGCCTGCCGTTCGCAGTGCAGCCTTTTGCGGCTGCCTTCGCTGGCATTGACCCGCGCCTGCTGGCGGCTTCGGCGACGCTGGGCGCATCGCGCCTGCGAACCTTCCTGCGAGTGATCGTTCCGTTGTCGCTGCCCGGGATCATCACCGGCACAGTGCTCAGCTTCGCACATACGGTCGGTGAGTTCGGCGTGGTCCTGATGGTGGGCGGCAACATACCGGGCGTGACACGCACGGTCTCCATCGACATCTATGACTCGGTACAGGCATTGGACTACGCGGCTGCGGGACAGACCTCGCTGGTGTTGCTGGTGTTCTCGTTCACGGTGCTTGCGGTCGTGTATGCCGTGAACCGGAGGGCGTGGGCGCCATGGGCGGCGACGTAGCGCTCGAGGTCCGCCTAAGAAAGCGCCTGTCCCAGAATGGCGGACCGGGTTTCGAACTGCAAGCGGAGTTGGCTGCGCCTCCGGGCATCACCATTCTGTTCGGGCCTTCGGGAGCGGGCAAGACCACACTGCTGGAGTGCGTCGCCGGACTGCTCCGGCCAGACGGCGGCCGCATTGCCGTGGGCTCGAAGGTCTTCTTTGATTCGGAGCGGCAGACAGACCTCGCCGTCGAGCGACGCTCGGTGGGCTACGTTTTCCAGACGCTCGCCCTGTTTCCGCATCTGACCGTGGATCAGAACGTGGCTTACGGCCTGGCGGGGTTGGGCCCGGAAGAACGCCGGCGGCGCACAGAAGCCGTTCTGGAGTCTTTCCACATTGCGCATCTGGCCGGGCGGCAGCCGGCGGAGATTTCGGGGGGCGAACGCCAGAGAACAGCCCTGGCACGGGCGCTGGTCATCGAGCCTTCTCTGCTGCTGCTCGATGAACCGTTGAGCGCGTTGGACCGGGCAGTGAAGGCGAAAATCATCGAAGACCTCAGAGCCTGGATTGCGCGGCATCCCATCCCCGCGCTCTACGTGACACACGATCGAGATGAAGTGTTCGCGCTGGGCGAGCGGGTCATCTTTCTTGAGCAGGGAAGGGTCGTAGCCTCAGGCACGCCACGAGAAGTACTGGAAGCGCCACGACGCGAAGTGATTGCCCAGGCGGCCGGCTTCGAGAACATCTTCGACGCCACCGTGACCGCACTGCATCCGGCGCAGGGAACGATGAGTTGCCGTCTGGCCGGGTCTCAGGCAGAACTCGAAGTGCCGCTGGTCCGGCTGGAGGCCGGAGCCCCCGTGCGCGTCGCCGTGCGTGCCGGCGATATTCTGCTGGCCACGGCCCCGCCCTCACAGTTGAGCGCCCGCAACGTGATCGAAGGGCGAATCAGCGGCCTCCGACAAGTGGACGTTACGCTGGTCGCGCGCGTGGAGTGTGGCGTGGAGTTCGAGGTTCACCTCACGCCCGGCGCCGCACAAGCGCTCCGGCTCGAGCCTGGAACGCGGGTGTGGCTTGTCCTGAAGACCTACTCCTGCCACTTGCTGGCGGAAGATGCGGTTACACCGTCACGAATAATCCGGTGACGTACATGACGGCGAGGCCCGCCGCGAAACCCGCTACGTTGAAGGCATTGGCCAGAGAAGCCGCGCCAGATTCGCGGATTTGGTGGCGCGTAATCTCAATCACGACCTGGATGATGGCGCCGGCTCCAACGGCCAGAAACAGCACCGACCATAGCGCGCTGTAGGCCAGCGCGCCGGCCATGGTGCCGGCGATTGTGGGCAGCCCCGCGATGAGACCCAGCCACAGCAGATGCCCCCAGCGGAACCGGGCACGAACCACGGGTGCCACCACGGCGACGCCTTCGGTCAGGTTGTGCAAGGTGAATCCCAGCACCAGCAGGGTTCCGGTCGCGATTTCGCCCAGTGCATAAGCGCCTCCGATGGCCAGTCCCTCACCCAGGTTGTGCACCCCGATGCTCAGCGCGATGGTGTAGGCCAGGAGCAAGCCGCTTCCCCCCGATCCTTCCCGGTCTTTCACGCGGCCCGAAATGGCGTAGAGCAGCAGGATGCTGAGACTCAGGCCGATCAGAATCAGGGCAACGCCCTGGTAGGGGCCGGGAACCCGCGCCGCGCTTTCCAAAGCTTCGTGAAGCGCATCCACGCCGAGGAACACCAGCAGCCCGACAGTAAGATTCAAGAAGAAGTAGTACCAACGCTGCGGCAAGGCACGCAGGAACGGCAGCCAACCGATCCCGAGAAATACCGGAATTACACCGACGTAAACACCCAGCAGAGCCAGACTGGCGAGGGTGGAGCCGCCAGCCACGGGTGTCTCAGCGGCGATGGCGATCTCGTGGGTGAAGACCAAAGTGTTTGCGGTCAGCAAGACCACCTCATAGGGTTCGCCGGCCACCCAGGGGTAGGGAATCCGGACTATGGCGCGGCCCAGCCGCGGAATGGTGGCATTGGGTGTAACGGTGAATTCCCAACTGGCTCGATTGAGCCAGCCGACCTGGACTTGGGCGATAGTCACGGGTTCGGGGCCGGTATTGATGACGTGGGCGCGGATCTCTCCCGGATAAAGCTCGACGCGCTCGAATTCGACCCGCTCGATGGGCGCCGGTGGTGCGAGATTGAGGCCGGTGCCGCGCCGCACCAGGAAATACAGAATGCCTGCCAGCAGCATGACGGGAAGCAAGGCGCTGGCGATGATCGCAATGCGCGAATGGGCGAGTGCGCCCGATTCTGCCGGGGCTGGCTGCGCGTCGTCCCGCAGGGTAGAAGTCCCGACCGGTTTCTCTGCCACGGTCCCAGCCATCAGCGCCGCTCCTTCTGCGCTACCAGCGCCTTGGGTTCGACCACGTTGAACCAGCCCATCAGGCCTTGCTCCATGTGCTCGCTCACATGGCACTGGAACATGTAGAAGCCGGGGAAGTCGTACTGGAACTCAAGCACGGCGCGTTCGGCGATGTTGAGCGTCTTGACGTCCGTGTACTCGGCGGGCTGCAACGAGGTCCCTGACGGATAGAGCTGGTACATGTTTCCGTGCAGATGGGGCACCATGCGCTCCTCGAACATGTTGAGCACGTACATGCGCACTAATTCGCCCCTGGTCAGCGTCACGGGGTGGTCGGCGTACTGGAAGGCGCGGCCGTTCCAGGCGTAGAAATCCGCTTCGCCGTCGCGGTCGAGGTCGAACGCGCTCATCACCATGGCCAGCTCACGCATCGGCTTGCGTCCCTGCTTGGGATCGATGATCAGCATGCCGTAGAGCCCGTTGTGGATGTGCTGCGAGGTGGGCATGGTGTGGCAGTGATACGGCATGATGCCGAACGGCGCGGCCGTGAATTCATAGGTGAACTGCGCGCCCGGCGCCACGATCTCGAATACCCCGTCCATCTTCGCCGGGTGGATGCCGTGAAAATGAATGCTGTGCGGCAGCCTCCCTTTGTTCACCAGAGTGACGCGAATGGTGTCGCCCTCCGTCGCCCGCAAGACCGGGCCGGGCAGGGAGCCATTGAACGTCCAGGCCGGCATCTTCACCCCTGGGGCGACTTCGTGCATCTGGTCCTCCTCCAGCACGAGCGTGAACTCGCGAATGCCGTTCGGAGCGGGCGTGGGTGGCGGCAACTCAGGATTGAACACCTGTTGCGGATCGAAGCGTCGACGCCCGGGATGTTCGTACTGGTAGAGGCCGCTGCCCAGAGTGGGCGGGTGGTGATGTCCATTGGCCCGCGCCGCCTGTTCGACCGAGATCACCGGCCGATCTCTATCACCGGCGCCCAGCAGAAGGAAGCCGGTCGCGATTATGGCGATTAGGCTGACGACTGCTGAAAGTCTGGCACGCCCACTCATTGCAAACCCTCCACCGAGAACACTGAACAATATGTTAACATACGTTAACGATCACATACCAATGTCAATTAATCGTAGCGTCTTGGCCATAGCTTATCTCGCTTTGCGCCTCCTCCTGTGTCTGGTTGTGCTTCCGTGTGTCCCGGGCGGCTTTGCGCAGGAGGGGGCGCCTTTTCAGGCTCCAGTGGGCCAGTCCCACAAGGCCGAGGAGTCTGAAAGTCCATCCAAGTCGCCAGCGGCTTCCCCGTCTGATGAAGAGCCCGCTCCCATTGCGGACAACAGCTTTCTCATCGAAGAGGCCTACAACCAGGAATGGGGGGTGGTGCAGCACATCCAGAGTTTTCAGCGCTTCTGGAACAGTCGCGACTGGACCTATACGTTCACGCAAGAGTGGCCGGTCAACGCTGCGCCGCGGCATCAGTTGAGCTACACGCTGGCGGCGGGACACGCCGGCGCTCTGGCCGGTTCCGGCTGGGGCGTCGGCGACCTGGCGTTGAACTACCGGTATCAGGTTACCGGCGACTCGGTCGCGCGCATCGCCTTTGCACCTCGGGTCAGCTTGTTGCTGCCCACAGGCGACCACGCGCAGGGAAGAGGCGCCGGCGGGGTCGGCGTCCAGACCAACCTGCCCCTCAGCTTCCGTGCGACCCGGCGGCTGGTGACGCACTGGAATGCCGGCGCTACGTTCATCCCCAATGCCAAAAACGAAGCCGGCGCCAAGGCGTTCGTCGCAGGGTACAACCTGGGCCAGAGCTTCGTATGGCTGGCCCATCCTCGCGTCAACGTCATGTGGGAGGCCTACTGGAGCAGCATGGATGGCGTCGTGGGTCCCGGCATGACGCAGCGCGAAAACACGCTGCTGCTGAGTCCGGGCATCCGCTGGGCGCACAACTTTTCCAACGGGCTGCAAATCGTTCCCGGGATCGCGGTGCCCTTCGGCGTTGGCCCGAGCGGTGGCGAGAAGGGCCTGATCCTCTATCTGAGCCTGGAGCATCCGTTCCGCAAGAAAAAGGACGGAATGTAGAGCGCCTAGCCCTTCTCAAACCCCAGGAACACCGGTTCAGGAGCCAGCCGGATGCCAAACGTCTCCTCGACGCGAGCTTGAATGGCATCCTTCAGAGCTACGATCTCGGCCGCCGTGGCTCCGCCGCGGTTCACGACAGCCAGGGCGTGCCTGCGTGAGATCCCGACAGCCCCGCGCGCGTAGCCTTTACCAAAACCTGACTGTTCTACCAGCCAGGCTGCCGGTACCTTCAGCTGTCCATTCGCGGCCGTGAAGCGTGGAACCTCAAGGCCCCGGCTTGCTGCCACTTGGGCCAGTGTGCGGTACTGTTCCTCGCTGACCACGGGATTCTTGAAGAAAGATCCGGCCGAGCGGCAATCCTCATCGCCTTCGACGATCAGCATGGCTTTACTGAGCCGGATCTGTCGCACAGCCTGCCTCGTTTCCGCCAGCGACGGCGTGCCATCACGTCCGGCAAAATGCTTCTTGAGGTCGGCATAGGCAATGCGCGGTGCGCCACCCGGTTCCAGGGCGAAGCGCACTGCCAGGACGACGTAACGCCCGCGCCGGCTGGTGTTGAAGATGCTGGAACGATAAGCGAACTCGCAAGCAGGGTTGCACAGTTCCTGGATCTGGTTGCTTTCAAGATCCAGGACGCGGACGGAATCGATCGTTTCTGCGACTTCCTGCCCGTAGGCGCCCACGTTCTGAATGGGCGTGCCACCGACGGTGCCGGGAATGCCGCTCATGCACTCGAGTCCGGCACATCCTTGGGCGACGGTGTGAGCCACAAACGTGTCCCAGTCCTCGCCCGCGCCGGCTTCAAAGATGGCCTTGCCATCCTCACGCCGCTCCTCGATCCCGCTCAGGCCGATTCTCAGCACCAGGCCGGGAAAGCCGGCGTCCGCTACCACCAGGTTGCTGCCGCCACCCAGCACGAACAGCGGCACACCACGGCTGCGGGCGAAGTCCACTGCAGCTCGGACGTCGTCCACGCAGGCAGCGTCGGCGAAGTAGCGGGCCGGCCCGCCCACTTTCAAGGTGGTGAAGGGGGCGAGCGGGATGTGCTCCTGAATCTTCAACCGACTCAGCATACAACGGCACGGCCCAGGCTACCCTCCATCTGTTGGACCAGCGCCCGTGAACCTTCCAGACGCGATGTAACCAACGCAAGGGACGACCCATCTATACGGCCTGGCGGTTCGTTGCCCGAAACCGCAAGCGGCGTTTACACTGGAACCCTTCGAGGAATCCGAACATGCTGGTCGTGATGCAGACGCACGCTACCGAAGAGCAGGTGCGAGCCGTCTGCGCGAAGATCGAGACCCTGGGTTTTCGCGCCCACCCCATGCCGGGAGCGTCGCGCACGGCCATCGGCATCACCGGCAACCAGGGGCCGATTGAGGGGGGAGGCTTGGAGGAAATGCCGGGCGTCGCCGAGCTCATTCGGGTCACCAAGCCGTACAAGCTGGTGAGTCGCGACGTCAAGGAAGAGAAGACGGTCATCCGGTTCGCGGATTGCCCGGCGACGATCGGGGGCGCGGAGCTGGCCATCATCGCCGGCCCCTGCGCCATCGAGAGCCGCGAACAGGCCCTGGCCGTAGCCGAGCGCGTGGCCCGCTCCGGGGCGCAGTTCTTCCGCGGCGGCGCTTACAAACCCCGGACCTCGCCCTACTCGTTCCAGGG
The DNA here is from genome assembly GCA_035573675.1 of Terriglobales bacterium. Classification (NCBI taxonomy): domain Bacteria; kingdom Pseudomonadati; phylum Acidobacteriota; class Terriglobia; order Terriglobales; species Terriglobales bacterium. The sequence goes on along the minus strand of DATMAB010000012.1, from coordinate 140,172 downwards.
CCTGGGAGAGGAAGGCCTGCGCATCCTGGCCGAGGTCCGGCGGCAGTTCGGCCTGCGGGTCGTCACCGAGGCCGTCGATAGCGACTCGCTCGATCTGGTCGAAGAGTACGCGGACGTGATTCAGATCGGCGCCCGCAACATGCAGAACTTTTCCTTGCTCAAGAAGGCTGGGCGTGCCCGAAAGCCGGTGCTCCTCAAGCGCGGCATGGCGGCCACGCTGGAGGAATTCCTGATGGCGGCCGAGTACATCATGAGCGAAGGCAACTATGCCGTGATCCTGTGTGAACGCGGGGTGCGCACCTTCGCCGACCACACCCGGAATACGCTTGATTTGAGCGTGGTGCCCGCCGTGACCCGACTGAGCCACCTGCCCATCCTGGTGGATCCCAGCCACGGGACGGGGAAGCGCGACAAGGTCTTGCCCATGTCGCGCGCGGCCGTGGCCGTGGGCGCGGACGGGTTGCTCATCGAGGTCCATTGCGACCCAGACCGGGCGCTTTCGGACGGCATGCAATCGATCTTTCCCGACCAGTTCGACACGTTGATGTGCGAGATCCGCCAGATCGCAGCCGTCGTCCAGCGCAGCGTTCCGGCGCCCGCCTCCAGCCCGCAAGCTACCGCGACGCGTTAGTACCTTGAAACGGGTGCAAGCATTTGCCGTCTGGACCCTGGCGGTCGGAGCCTTGCTTGCGGGCTGCCGCACAGAGCCGACGCCTCGCCCTCCCGCCTTCGCGTACGTGACCAACGGCGGTTCAGGCACAGTGACGGTCATCGACCTGCTGAGCTTCCGGCCTACGGCCACCATCCCCGTGGGTGAAAACCCTACCGGCATCGCTGCCAATCCCCGGAAGAATGAGGTCTACGTCGTGAACTCGGGCTCGGACAACGTCAGCATCATCGACACCGAGCGCAACCGGGTGGTGGCCACCCTCGGCGTGCATCACCGCCCGTATTTCATCGATGTTGCCGCTGACGGCAAGCGCGCCTACGTGGCCAACTCCGGCTCGGCCAATGTGAGCGTCCTCGATCTGGAAAAACGCGCGGTAATCGCGAACGTGGCGGTTGGCGCCGCGCCGGGACTGGCCCGGGTCTCGCCCGATGGCAAGCTGGTCGTCGTCTCGCTCCGGGGGCAGGACGCGGTCGCCGTCATGGATGCAGAAAAGCTCGCTGTGCGCGCCACTATCCCGCTATGCAAGGCGCCCGAGGACATTGCCATCCTGCCCGACTCATCCAAGACCTTCATCGCGTGCACCGGGTCCGCGCAAGTCGCCGCGGTCGACCTCTCGAACGACAAGCTGCTGGCCCTGCTCGATGTCGGCAGGACGCCGATTCATCTCGCCCTCAAGCCGGACGGCGGCCAGGTCTTTGTCGCCAACTACGATTCCAACACCTTTAGCGATATCACGACGACCACCAACGAGGTCGGCGGCAGCTACTTGATCGGTGAGAAACCGGTGCGCGGTGTGGTGAGCGCGGACAACCGGTATCTCTACGTGAGCAACTTCGGTTCCGATACCGTAGCCATGTTCGGCATCGACACCGGCCGCCTGCTCACGACGCTTCGCGTCGGCAGCCGGCCGGACGCCCTGGCGCTGACGCAAGGTCACCTGCTGGTGGTGAACGCCGGATCGAGCGATGTCGCCGTCATTCGCACCACCGTCGTCCGCGACCGTGCGCGTGACGTCGATGTGCCCACCCTGCGGCTGCTCACCATGGTGCCGGTCGGCAAACGGCCCAACCAGATCGCCATCAAGGACGTTCAGCCGCACACAACGCCGGACTAGCACAATCATGGTGCGCGCTCTCGCTGACGACCAGGACGTTCGCACGCTCGGTCTGCCAAAGGGGCGCGCCACGGTGTCGCCACGGCGTATCGGCATCCACACTTCCGTGGCCGGTGGGGTGGAAAACGCCGCCGAGCGCGCCTGGCGTCTGGGCTGCGGCACATTCCAGATTTTCTCCTCCAACCCGCGTCAGTGGAAGGCGGCGGAGATTGCCTCCGAGCGAGCCGAGGCCATGCTACGCCTGCGCTCACGCTATCGGCTGAGCCCGCTGGCCATCCACGCCAACTACCTGATCAACCTGGCGGGCGCAGCCCCGGAACTGCAGCGGTGCTCGGTAGCGGCCTTCCGTAGCGAGCTCCAGCGCGCGCTCGCACTCGGCGCCGAGTTCCTGATCGTCCACCCGGGGTCGTTCCGCGGTGGAAGCCGCGCCCAGGGCGTCGCGCGAGTGCTGGAATCGGTCGCCAGGGCGGCGGAGCGCCTTGATCTGGCGGGTCGTCTGACCGTCCTGATTGAAAACACGGCGGGCGCCGGATGTTCCCTGGGCGCTTCGTTTGAGGAAGTGGCGGAACTCGCCGACCGGCTCCGCCGGGTGGTGCCGGCTGGAGCCTGCATCGACACCTGCCACACACACGTTGCCGGTTACGACATTGTGAGCGAAGATGGATATGCGGTGACGCTGGCCGAACTGCAGGCTACGGTCGGCCTGCACAACGTGAGCGTCTGGCATGTGAATGACGCCAAGGCGCCGCGCGGCTCGCGCCTGGATCGACATCAGCACATCGGGCGCGGCATGATCGGCCGGGAGGTTTTTCGCCGTTTGCTGCATGATCCGCGCCTGGCGCACGCCGCCTTCATCGCGGAAACGCCGATCGACAAGCCGGGTGACGATCGCAGGAACGTAACCGTCCTGCGGCGGCTGGCTGGTGAAGGCAAAGCATAAAGGGACATCAAAGAGCCGCAACGAAGAGACGAATGGCCAAACGGAAGCCAGCGAAGGCAGCGCCTTCCGACGCCCAGCGCGACGACCGCTACGAGCCGCGCCGCATCGAGCTGAAATGGATGGAGCGGTTCGAGGCGGATCCGGCGCTCTACCGTGCCGAGCCGGCATCTTCGCCGCGTCCCAAGTATTACGTGCTGGAGATGCTGCCCTATCCCTCGGGCGCCCTGCACATGGGACACGTCCGCAATTATTCCATCGGCGATGCCCTGGCCCGCCAGATGTGGATGCGCGGCTACAACGTGCTCCATCCCATGGGCTGGGACGCGTTCGGCTTGCCCGCCGAGAACGCCGCCATCCAGGCCAAAGTCCCGCCGCGCGACTGGACGCTGCGCAACATCAGGAACATGAAGGCGCAGATGAAGCGCCTGGGCTTCGCCTACGACTGGTCCACCGAGGTGGCCAGTTGCCATCCCGAGTACTACCGCTGGAATCAGTGGTTCTTCCTGAAGATGTACGAGCGCGGCCTGGTGTACCGCAAGAAGAGCCGCGTCAACTGGTGTCCGCGTTGCGCCACCGTGCTGGCCAACGAGCAGGTGGTGGGCGGCTGTTGCTGGCGGCACGAGGATACGCCCGTCGAGCAGCGCGAACTGGAGCAGTGGTTCCTGCGCATCACCCAGTACGCCGACGAGCTGCTGCGAGACCTGGACAACCTCGAGGGCTGGCCGGAGAAGGTGCGCGTCATGCAGCGCAACTGGATCGGCCGCAGCGAGGGGGCCAGCATCGACTTCCAGCTCGATGGTCCTGCCGGCCCTGCCGGCTCCATCATCACGGTTTTCACTACCCGCGTGGACACCATCTTCGGCGCCACGTCGGTCCAGCTCGCGCCCCAGCATCCTTTGGTGGCCGATTTCGTGGCGGCCGATGCCGAACTCGGCGAGAAGGTGCGCGACCTTCAGGCCGAGCAACAGAAGGCCCGCGACGTCGGCGATGTCGCCGCCATCGAGAAGCACGGTGTCCCCACGGGGCGGTACGCTATCAACCCCTATAACGGCGAGCGCGTGCCGATCTGGGTGGCGAACTACGTGCTGATGGAGTACGGCACCGGCGCCATCATGAGCGTGCCGGCGCACGACGAGCGCGACTACGACTTCGCCAGGAAGTATGACCTGGACATTCGCGTCGTCATCCTGCCGCGCCGCGAAGGCGAACCTCCCTCCGAGGGCGAGGCCGAGGAGCCTCTGCTGCCTTTCACCCACCTGGACAGCATCCTGATCAACAGCGGCGAGTTCAGCGGGATGGGTTGCGTGGATGCAATCCACGCCATGACGAAGTACGCAGAAGAACATGGGTTTGGGCGGGCAGCCGTCACGTATCGCCTGAAGGATTGGGGAATCAGCCGTCAGCGTTACTGGGGCACTCCCATCCCCATGCTGTATTGCCACGCTTGCGGCATCGTCCCGGTGCCGGAGAAGGATTTGCCCGTGGTGTTGCCGCCGGATGTGAAGATCACGCTCGAGGGCGGCTCGCCGCTGGCCCGCGAGGAAGACTGGGTGAACACCACCTGCCCGCGCTGCGGAGGCGGGGCGCTGCGCGAAACCGACACCATGGACACCTTCGTGGACTCGTCCTGGTATTTCTACCGTTACACCGATTCGCGCAACGACCGGGCGCCGTTCGACCCCGAGATCGTCGCTTACTGGTTTCCCATCGACCAGTACATCGGCGGGGTGGAGCACGCCATCCTTCACCTTATCTACTCGCGCTTCTGGACCAAGGTCATGCGCGACCTCGGGTTGGTCAGGAACTCCGAACCGGTGGCGCGGCTGTTCACTCAGGGCATGGTGATCAAGGACGGCGCCAAGATGTCCAAGAGCCTGGGCAACGTGGTGACGCCGGATGAGATGGTGGCCCGTTACGGCGCCGACGCCACACGCCTGTACACGCTGTTCGCTGCGCCGCCCGATCGCGACCTCGACTGGCAGGATGCCGGCGTCGAGGGTATCGCACGCTTCCTGGGGCGGGTGTACCGCTTCGCGCGCAAGCATGCGCCTGCCGCTGCAGCACAACTTGGAGAGACGCAGAGTGCTGCGTCTCCGGAGACGTTGCCGGCAACGTCTCTACCCGCCGAAGCCCGCGCCTTGCAGCGCAAGCTCCACCAGACCATCCGCCGGGTCAGCGACGACTTCCAGGGTCGCTGGCACTTCAACACTTCCATTGCAGCCGTGATGGAACTGGTGAACGAGCTCTATGGGCAGGAGGAAGCCATCTCCCGCGGCGCGGTGCCCGCGGCCCTGGTCGCCGAGACGCTTCGCAAACTCACCCTGCTCCTTGCGCCCTTCGCTCCCTTTCTGGCCCACGAACTCTGGGAAATGCTGGGCGAGAAGTCCAATCTGCTGCGCGCGCCCTGGCCCAGCTACGACCCCGAACTGGCCAAGGAGGAGGAGATCGAGATCGCCGTCCAGGTGAATGGCAAGCTGCGCAGTCGCCTGCTCATTCCTGCCGACCTCGGTGAGGACGCTGTGCGCGAGCGCGCCCTGGCCGACGAAAAGGTCTGCGCTTCACTCGACGGCAAGCAGTTGGTCAAGGCCATCGTCGTGCCCGGCAAGCTGGTCAATATTGTTGTGCGCTAGCGCCTGAACGTCTGGTGGCTCGAGACCGAGTGCTATCCTTACCCCCATGCCTTCTCCTTTCCGCGTCGGGCTGCGCACCGCCACCCGCGACCCCGGCCTGGTTCTGGCGGAGATCACCTGGCGCTGGGCGTTTGGCGCGGGGGCGCTGGCCATTCTGGGGGCGGGAGCGGCCCGTTTCCTGGCCACTCTCAACGTTTCTGACTCCAACCTGACGTTGCTGCGCACCCGCATTCCCAGCCTGATGGCCGAAGCCTTGGCGGAAATCCTCCGTGGCGCAGGTGGAACGCTGCTGGCGATTCTGGCGGTAGTTCTACCGGCGGTGGCTGTGCTCTGGGTGGCGGCTGCAACCGTCGGACGGGTTGTGACGCTGCGCGTGGTGGTTCCCCGCGAGGGCAGGATCAACGTTGGCGCCGTTGCCGGTATTAACTTCTTGCGCGCCGCCCTCGCCCTGGCCACCCTGCTGGCCTTTGCCGGAGCCACGATCGTGGCCGGACTTGCGGCCACGAGCGGGGAAGAGAACAGTCCCGGACTGTTCATGCTGGTCACGCTCATCCTGTGGCTCGTGGTCTCAATGCTGTCCGGCACGCTGAACTGGTATCTCTCGGTGGCGCCCTTGCTGGCGGTTCGCGAAGGCCTGGATACACTCGGTGCGGTCGCCGAAACCGTCCGCTTCGTGCGCTCACATGCGCGCCAGTTCTCTGGGGTGAGCACCGCTTTTGGGCTGCTGCGCCTGTTTTTTCTCGGCGCCACCATCGTCCTTTCGCTCATTCCCCTGGCGCTCATGGGCACCGCACCCGGATGGCTGGTTACCGCGCTGCTGGTCTTGATCACGCTGGGATATTTCGCGGTCGCCGACTTTCTCTACAGTGCACGCCTCGCCGCTTACGCACGGATCGGGGAAGAGAGCGCTCAGCCGTCCGCCAACAGCGCTCAACTCAGTGGGGAAGCGGTCGCCGCGACGTCGCCCGCCCCGGCGATGCCAACGGCTCCGGATGGCGCAGCATCGCCATCCGAAGCCGCGCCGGCTCCACCCGTCGCGTAGGGCCGAGTTGCCGCTCCAAGAGCGGTAAAGAACGGCGGATTGAATCTTGTTTCCGTCTCTGCACGGCTAGGTGCCAACGGCTAAGTGCAAGTTGCCGAATGCTGAGTGCTAGAATGTTGTGCCCGCAATCCTGAAATCCGTTTATTGGAGGCCTTATGAAACTCACTCCTGGAAAACTGGCCGGTCTCAAGGCCGTCAGCGACCGTCGTGGCGTGATCGCCGCCGCCGCCATGGACCAGCGCGGCTCGCTTAAGAAGGCCCTGGCCAAGGAAAAGGGCGCCGACGTCTCCGACGCCATGATGGAGGAGTTCAAGTCGCTGGTCACGGAAGTGCTCACCGCGCATGCCAGCGCCATCCTGCTCGACCCGGAGTGGGGATTGCCCGCCTCCAAGCGCCGCGCGAAAAACGCCGGCCTGCTCTTGGCGTACGAGAAAACCGGCTATGACAAGACCGGTCCCGGCCGCCTGCCTGACCTGCTGGACAACTGGTCCGTTCGCCGCCTGAAGGAAGCCGGTGCCGATTGCATCAAGATCCTGCTCTACTACACGCCCTTCGATCCCAAAGACATCAATGACAGGAAGCACGCCTGGGTGGAGCGCATCGGCGACGAATGCCGCGCCAACGATATCCCCTTCTTCCTGGAGTTCGTGGGCTACGAAGAAGGCGTGGATGAGAAAGGTCTCGACTTCGCCCGCAAGAAGCCCGAGGTCGTCATCCAGTCCATGGCAGAATTCACCAAGGATCGCTACGGCGTGGACGTGATGAAGGTCGAAGTGCCCGTCAACATGAAGTTCGTCGAGGGCGCTCGCTCTTACGCGGGCCAGAAGGCCTATTCGAAGCAGGAGGCCATGGACCTGTTCCGCGGCGCCGCCGCCGTTGCCACCAAACCCTTCATCTATCTATCGGCGGGAGTTTCCAACTCCGAGTTCACCGAGTCGCTGGAGCTGGCGGCCGAATCGGGTGTGAAGTTCGCTGGCGTGCTTTGCGGACGCGCCACCTGGAAAGACGGCATCCCCGTTTACGCCAAGGAAGGCGCCGCAGCATTCCGCAAGTGGCTGGAGACCAAGGGCGTCGAGAACATCAATAACGTGAACGAACGCCTGAAGGCCGCTACGCCCTGGTTCGAGAAGTACGGCGTCAAGAGCGGAGATGAACTGGCGGCAGACTGATCCGTGTCGAGGCGTTTCTTTCCTGACGGGTTTCTCTCCATTTCCACCCCTCCTGTCGAATTGTCACGGACGGGGCTTATGAAAGGAGCACGTTATGCGGAAACATCTCTTTTTCGTGTTGATGCTGGCCACTGCAGTGGCGTTGGTGCAGCAGGCTGCGACCAGCACAAACGCAAATCACCAGGTTTGGGAACCTGGAGCTGTGCAGTGGGGTGCCGCGCCCGATATCCTGCCACCGGGCTCGCAATTGGCCGTCCTTGAGGGAGACCCCACGCAGCCCGGTGAATTCACCATGCGCCTGAAGATGCCCGACGGCTACAAGATCCCGCCGCACTGGCATCCGCGCATGGAGCACGTCACCGTGGTTTCCGGGCTCTTCAAGGTTGGCATGGGCGATAAGTTCGACGAAGCCGCCATGGCCCCCATGGCCCCGGGTGCTTTCGGCTGGATCAAGCCGCATACGCACCATTTCGCGATGGCGAAGGGAGAAACCGTGATCCAGTTGCACGGCAACGGTCCTTGGGAGCTCGTTTACGTTAACCCCGGGGACGATCCAAGGCAGCAGAAAAAATAGAGAGCGAAAGCCTGTTTTATCGGGTGGGCTGGAACAGGCCCTTCTTGTCTGTTGAGGCCGGATGCTCCCACACCAGCACGTCACTCGATCGGGAGTCACTCCCACTCAATCGTGCTCGGCGGTTTGGACGACACGTCGTACACCACTCGGTTGATGCCCTTGACCTCGTTCACCAGCCGGTTGGAGATGGTCTGCAGAACTTCATAGGGCAGTTGCACCCAGTCGGCGGTCATGCCGTCTTCGGAGTGCACGCAGCGGATGGCGCACGTGTAGGCGTACGTGCGCTGGTCGCCCATCACGCCCACACTCTTGACGGGCAACAGCACGGCGAACGACTGCCAGACCTTGGTATAAAGCCCGGCCTTCTTGATCTCCGTGACCACGATATCGTCCGCCTCCTGCAGGATGGCGACCCGCTCCGGCGTCACTTCGCCCAGGATGCGCACTGCCAGGCCCGGTCCGGGAAAAGGCTGGCGTTGCAGGATCTCATCCGGCATTCCCAGGTCCTTGCCGATGCGCCGCACTTCGTCCTTGAACAGGTCTTTGAGCGGCTCGATCAGCTTCAGCTTCATGGTTTCCGGCAGCCCGCCGACGTTGTGATGTGTCTTGATGGTCTGTGACGGCCCGCGCACCGACCGCGACTCGATCACGTCCGGGTACAGCGTGCCCTGCACCAGCCACTCCACCTTCCCGACTTCGCGTTCGATTCGGTGGGCCTCCTCCTCGAACACGGCGATGAACTCGTTGCCGATGATGCGCCGCTTCTCTTCCGGATCGGTCACGCCGGCCAGCTTCGCCAGGAAGCGCGCGCTCGCATCCACTGCGACGACGTTCAGCCCCAGTTTGTCACGCAGGCTCTGCTGCACTTTCGAGAACTCGTTCTTGCGCAGCACGCCGTTGTTCACGAACACACACGTCAGCCGGTCGCCGAGGGCGCGGTCCACCAGCGTCGCCGCTACCGCCGAATCCACTCCGCCGGAGAGCGCGCAGATGGCGCGCCCCGCAGGCCCCACGGTCTGCTTTACCTGTGCCACCGTCGCGTCGATAAAGTGCTGCGGGGTCCAGTCCGGCCGCGCGCCACAGATGCCGAACACGAAATTGCGCAGGATTTCCGTCCCCCGCGGCGTGTGGTGCACTTCCGGATGGAACTGCACCGCCCAGATGCGCCGGCTGGCATCCTCGATGGCCGCTACTGCATTCGCCGATCGTGCCACTTGCCGGAAGCCGGGCGGCAACTCCACCGCATCATCCCCGTGGGACATCCAAACCGTGAGGTTGTGGGGCAGACCTTCGAACAGCCGCGAGCCATTCAGCAACTCGACCTCAGCTCGTCCATACTCCCGCTTGGGCGCCGAGCGCACCTTGCCGCCCAGCTTGTAGGTCAGGAACTGGAGGCCGTAGCAGATGCCCAGCACCGGCGGTCCCAGGCTGAGCACGCGCTCGTCCGCCGGCGGCGCGTCGGCGTCATATACCGAACTCGGCCCTCCGGACAGGATGATGCCCGCCGGGGCGTAGCTCTTCACTTCATCGAGTGTGGCGTTGCAGGGAAGGACGACCGAGAAGACGTTCTGCTCGCGGATGCGGCGCGCGATGAGCTGCGTGTACTGCGAGCCGAAGTCGAGAATGACGATGGAGTTCGCGTCCATGTTCTACTCTAGCGGGAACTCGGCCTCTGGTGCAATGGCTTGCTGATGGCTGATGGCTGACGCTGCTCTATTGCCGCAGCATCAGCCCGCTGAGCACTCCCTGCTGCTTGGCGATGAGCGAGTCGATGCCGCGCCCGGCGAGTTCGATCATGCGGTGCAACTGCTGTTCGTCGAAGGGCTTCTGTTCCGCCGTGGCCTGTACCTCCACGATCTTCCGGGCGCCGGTCATGACGAAGTTCAGGTCCACCTCGGCCTGCGAGTCTTCTTCGTAGGTCAGGTCGAGCAGGATCTCTCCCTCCACGATGCCCACGCTGGTGGCGGCTACGAAGTCGCGCAGCGGCGCCGCCGACAGCGTCCCCGCTTCCACCAGCCGCTGCATCGCCAGTCCCACGGCGATGAACGCGCCGGTGATGGAGGCGGTGCGCGTCCCGCCGTCAGCCTGGATCACATCGCAGTCCACCCAGATGGTCCGCTCGCCCATGCGTTCCAGGTCGGTCACCGCGCGCAGCGAGCGCCCGATCAGCCGCTGGATCTCGTGCGTGCGCCCGCCCACGCGTCCCCGGGCCGATTCGCGCGGCGTGCGGGTGAGCGTGGCACGCGGGATCATGCCGTATTCGCCCGTGATCCATCCCTTGCCTGAGCCGCGCAGGAACTGCGGGACGGCTTCCTCGATGGATGCCGTGCAGATCACCCGCGTGTTGCCCACCTCGATCAGCGCCGAGCCCTCGGCCGTGGAGACGTAATCGGGCACGATATGTACCGGGCGCATCTGGTCGGGGGCGCGATTGTCCGAGCGGTAGATCATGGGCGAAGCGCGATTCTAACAGGTGCCATGCACGGAGCACGAAAGGGAAGCCTAAACCCAGAGCGACTATCCGCCCAAATCTACGTGCTCCACATCCTCCAGCCGGTGTCCCACGAATCGCTCTCCGATGCGCCGGAACTTCTCCACAGAATCCGTTGCAAAGCACTTCAGCCGCGGCGCCGTGCGACGCTCGGGTTCGGGTGACGGCGGCGGCAGAGGATGCAAGCGCAGCGCCTGCGCCACCACCTCCGCGGTGGACTCGGCCGAATCCACCAGCGCGACACCCTCCGGCCCTACGCCGGCCACCACTCGCGCCAGGAGCGGCTTCAACAGCGGGTAGTGCGTGCAGCCGAGCACCAGCACATCGGCGCCCGAGGACTCCCGGCAGAACGCTTCCTCGAGGTAGATGCGGGCTACCTGCTCCGTGACCGGGTGCTCCGTCCATCCTTCTTCCACCAGCGGAACCAGCAGCGGGCAGGCCTTCTCATAGGCTGCAACGCCGTGCGTCGCCAGCACCTTGCGATAAGCATGGCTGGCCACCGTGGCTTCGGTGGCGATTACTACCGCCCTGCGCGATTTGGAGACGCGAGCAGCGCGCTGCGCACCTGGCTCCACCACTCCCACGACCTCGATTTTCATCGCCCGGCGGATGGGCTCCAGCGCGAGCGCGCTGGCGGTATTGCAGGCGACCACCAGCATTTCCGCGCCGCGCTCCTCGAGGAAACGCGCCGCCGCGATGGCATAGCGCGCCACTGTCTCGACGGACTTGGTGCCGTAGGGCAGCCGCGCGGTATCGCCGAAGTAGAGGAATTCCGCGTCCGGGACGCGGTTTCGCAAGGCCTCCAGAACGGTCAGGCCGCCGAAGCCGGAGTCAAACACTCCCAGCACAGGGTGCCGCGCGCTCACCGCACCTCCTCGATGAGTCCGCGGACGCTGCCCGTGTCGTGCACCGCCATCAGGTCGAAGTGGCCGGCCAGGGTCTCGCGTTCGCGGCCATCCACCAGGAACTTCACCCGCCGGATGGTAGGCAGATTCGCGGTCAGCGTGTCCACCAGGGAAACCACCGTCAGAGTTTCCACCAGCACCCCGGAACGATGTCCGTCGGCGAAGGCCGCGTTCATGTCGATCACCGCCACATCGCCGCGCACCATGAAGGCGTCGCGCACGTCAGCTTCCGGGTCGATCGGGTGGGGCGAGGGTTTCTGCTGGTAGTGCGCCAGCAGTGCGCGCAGGATCTCGCGCGCCCGTGCTCCGGTCTCCTCCGGCACCACGATGGTCTTGTGCTCCCGCCGTACCACGCCCTCTCCGTCGTACGCGATCACCAGCACCACCGGCTCTTCGCGCCCCGCCACCGGCGGAGCTACCGGGCGCTCCAGCGCGAGTTCCGTCGCCCGTTCCTGCTGCTGGCGTTGCAGCCGCAGCATGTGGTACCCGAGAAGGATGCTGGCCGCGGCCAGCAGCGTCACCGCGATGACAAGATGCCGGGGAATCACGGCGCCTGCTCCAGTCCCCCGCGCGCGGCCACCAGCGCCTGCGCCAGCGACACCGCTACCGCTTGCTGGTAGGAAGCGGATTCCAGGCTGCGAATGTCCCCGTCACGCGGCGCAAGCTCCAGCGCCAGGGCGGCCGCCGCGACGTTGTTCAGCGGCCGTAGAGGCGCTGCCGTCGAAAGCACCTCGATCTTCTGCTTCTCCATTTCTCCTTGGACTGCGCCGGCGAGCATGCGGCTGCGCTCCACGTATCCGGCCTGGGCGGTTTCCCAGGGCAGGAACAGGCCGCGCTCCGGCGTCGCCGGTGGGAGCATGGACGTGTAGAGCCGCACGCCGCGGCCCTCGGCGCCGGCATGCAGCGTCACGTAGACCGCTGCGTGGGAGGCGTTCGCCAGCACGGCGCGGGCCTCCATGGGCACGGTGACGTCGTACTCGCGCACCATGGCGCACTGCACTCCGCGCGTCATCAATTCATGCTTGACGCGCCTGGCCAGCGCCAGGACCACGTGCTTTTCTTCGATGCCGGTGGCCAGCAGGGCTCCGCGCTCCTCGCCGCCATGGGCGGCATCCACGATCACCAGGAACCGTGGCCGCACTCCCGGAGGCGGCAGCGGCGGCAGCACCACGGGCGCCTGTACCAGGGACCCGAGCGCAGCGGTGGAATCCTGTCCGGCAGGCAGACCGGTGAGCGAGGCCGGAGGCTCCGGCGTGGGCGGGACATGCGGCCCCTGTCCGATGGGGAGCACCGGCTGGTTCGGATCCCGGCGCACGATCAGCGTCTTGCCGTCTCCTCCTGCTTCGGCCAGCAGCCGCCCGGAACCGGTGACGATCAGAACGGCCGCCCCGTTCACCTCGCTGAAGGTCACGTTCTCGATGACTTGGTCATCGAAGCGGAACTTTTTCTGCTGGGAGACGAGCGGGTCGCGGGCGAAATCCAGTCGCAACCCGTCTTGCCCCGACGCAATCTCGGGATGAACCGGTTCGGAGAAGCGGAGCACCAGTTCGCTGGCTTCGCCTTTGCGCAGTTCGGCGGTGAAGCGTGTGGCTACATTTCCCACAAAGATGCGCCGCGCGCCCGGGCGGTCGTCCACCCGGAGGTCCATCGCGCGCGAGATCATCTGCGCGGCGTCCTCCGCCGGGATGAGCAGCCGGTTGTCTTCGACCAGAAACTTGGACGCCAGCTTCACCACGCTGCCGGCGAACTGGCCGGTGTTCTTGCCTTCGGTGAACTCGCCGCGGATCTCGCCGAACTCCACCTTCCATTGTTTCTTGTCGCGGATCGTGCCCACACGCCCCAGCGGCCGCAGCAAGTCCATCAGGTCCACGTACCCGCGTCCGTCGCGTTCAACCACTTCGATGCTGTATCGCGCCTTGGGCGCGTAGACCGAAAGCCGCTGCTGTTGCCACGAAGGTGCGCGCAGCAGGGCGACGCCCAGCCCCACCAGCAGCATGAGTGCCAGCGCTGCGCCGTGTTCTCGAGTCCTGTGCATCATGAGCCCGCTGGGTATTGGTGTTCCTCATTCCACCGCATAGATCGTCAGTCCGCTCAGCAGCTTCGGATAAAAGTCCGTGGACTTCTGCGGCAGAACTTCGCCGGCCAGAGCGATGTCGCGCACTTGCTCCATGCCCACCGGATTCATGAGGAAGGCCACGTTCCCTCCGCGCCGCACTTCCGCCAGCGCCGCCTCCGCATCCCTGAGGTAGCGGACGTGTTCCAGCGCCCGCACCTGCTCTTCCGAGATGCCGAGCACGCGCTCGATCAACAGCTTGTGAAGCTGGACTACGTCGAGCGCCCGCTGCCGCACAGGGAACTCCTTCAGGGTGCCTGCGACGGCTTCGTCGCGCGCCCGCAACAAAAAAGTACCCTGCGATGTGGCGGCCAGCATCGCCGTGCCTTCACGGCCCGCCTCGGCTAGCAAAGCCATCGCGCGGCTGGGGTCTACTAGCCCCTGGCTCACCCCGTGCACGTCGAACCAGGTTCGGGCGCCGCGCAACAGGTCTTCCGTGTGGAATCGTTCCAACCCATGAATGACGCGGTGCGTGGCCAGGATCACCAGTCCCGGCGCGTCCATGTTGACCAGCGTCATCATCGTCCGCTCGAAGGGAGCATCCAGCCCGGCCGCCGGGTTGGCGGCCCGGCGTTCGTCCCGGTACCGGAGCGCCGTCTCGTAGCGATGATGGCCGTCGGCGATGATGAGCGGCTTGTCGGCCAGTCGCCGTTGCACGCACCCGATCACGTCCGGGTCTGCGATGCGCCACAGCCGGTGCTCGACTCCGTATTCATCCCTGAACTCGACCTCGGGTTCCTTCCGCGGCTCGAGTACGCTTTCGACTTCTCGCTGGGGATCGCTGTACAAGAGGAAGAGCTGGCCGAAGTATGCGCCCGTGGCGCGCAGTAGGTTCAAACGGTCAGCCTTGGGCGCCGCATGAGTTTGCTCGTGGCGGAACACGACTCCTTTCCCGTACTCCTCCAGCGCACCCGCAACAATGACGCCGCGGCGTTCGAGTTCCACATCGCTTCCCGGCGCTCGGAACCGCTGCCCATACACATAGAACGAGGGCTCAGGATCCTGGACCAGTACGCCTTGCTGGCGCCACTCATGAAAGCAGGCGGCGGCCCTGGTGTAGACGTTATCGCGCTCGTCGTCGTCCGCCTGGCTGCGGCCCAGCTCGATGCGTACCAGGTTGTACGGGCTCAGTCCGTAGTAGCGCTCCTGCATCTCGGGCGTGATCTTGTCGTAGGGTTGCGTCAGGACAGCTGCGGGAGAAGCTTTCGTGGGATCGTAGCGCAGCGCGCGGAAGGGAAAGACGCGAGCCATCGAGATTCGACAGGTCGATTGTAACAAGTCGGCGCGAAAAAACCGGCGGCCGTGCTCCGCGATTTCCCGCAGGGCTCCGCGCAACCTGCATCCTTCCCTTTCTACTCGAATCTTGTAGTTGATGGTGGTAGTATCTGCTTCTGGAGTGGCGCATGATGGCCCGCAACGGTGAGGGCGGGTGCGCGAAGGCTCACTCGACCCCGGCTCCCCACGCTTCCGGACGGGTCCGCGTCCGGCGGGCCTCCTGGGTCTTCGGGTTGTGCGCGCTGCTCCCGTTGTTCTTGCCGCTAGCAGCCGCCCAGGAAGTTCATATCCAGCCCCGGGCTGTGCCTCTCACCAAGACCGAAGCTCCGCCCGATCCCAAGCTGAAGACGCATGGCGGCCGCTCGCTCTCCGTGGACGTGGACCTGGTCCTGGTCAACGTCACCGTTACCGATCCGATGAACCGGCTCGTCACCGGCCTGGAGAAGGAACACTTCCGCATCTTTGAAGGCAACCAGCCGCAGCAGGTGCGGCACTTTTCCAGCGAGGATGCGCCCCTTTCCCTGGGCGTGATCTTCGACCTGAGCGGGTCCATGTCCAACAAGATCGAGAAGGCCCGCGAGGCTGTGGTGCAGTTCTTCAAGACCGCCAATCCCCAGGACGAATTCTTCATGGTCACCTTCGCCGACCGCCCCGAGATCCTGGCGGAGTTCACGCGCTCGGTGGAAGACATGCAGAACAAGCTGGTGTTTGCCGTGCCCAAAGGGCGGACGGCGCTGCTCGATGCCATCTATCTCGGCGTCACCAAGATGCGGGACGCGCAATATTCCAAGAAGGCTCTGCTGATCATTTCCGATGGCGGCGATAATCGCAGCCGCTACACCGAGTCCGAGATCGAGGACCTGGTCAAGGAAGCCGACGTGCAGATCTACGCCATCGGCATCTTTGATCTTTTCCCCACCACCCCGGAGGAGCGCACAGGCCCGTCCACGCTGGCTGCGATCTCAGAAGTCACCGGAGGGCGCACGTTCACCATCAACAGCCCCAACGACTTGGCGGATGTGGCGACGAAGATCGGAATCGAGTTGCGCAATCAGTACGTGCTCGGCTACAAGCCCACCAACATCCTGCGCAACGGCAAGTGGCGTAAGATCAAGGTGAAGCTGGTTCCCCCCAAGGGACTTCCACCGCTGCAGGTCTACGCCAAGTCCGGTTACTATGCTCCGTCGGAGTAGCGCCGTCCCGCTTGGCTTTCTCCTGCTCTTCCTGCTCTGCGCCGGGTTCGCACAGCAGGAGCCTCCGGCGGCCACCACGCCCCAGGCTCCCGCGCAGCGGCCGCGCAACGACGATTCCCAGTTCACCTTCCGCAAGGAAGTGGAAGAGGTCATCCTGCACGCCACCGTGGTAGACCAGCACCAGCGCCTGGTGACCAATCTTCCCCGCGAGGCGTTCACGGTGTACGAGGACGGCGAGCCGCAAAAGATCACGTCGTTCCGGCGGGAGGACATTCCCGTGTCCCTGGGGATCGTGATCGACAATTCCGCCTCCATGATGCGCTCGCGGTCGGCGGTGAATCAGGCGGCCATCAACCTGGTGCGCGCCTCCAATCCGCAGGACGAGGTCTTCATCGTCAATTTCGCCGACGAGTATTACCTCGACCAGGATTTCACCAGCGACGTCGCCAAGCTGAAGGAAGCGCTGGAGCGCATCTCGTCCCGGGGCGGAACCGCGCTGTATGACGCCGTCATCGCCTCCGCCGACCACCTGAAGCAGCACGCCAAGCTCGGCAAGCGGGTCCTGCTGGTAGTGACCGACGGCGAGGACAACGCCTCCATGTTCAGCCTGGAGCAGGCCATCCGGCGTGTGCAGGACAACGAAGGCCCCACCGTCTACACCATCGGCATTTTCGAATCCCGGGGCGAGGGCCTGGGACGTGGCGCCAAGAAAGCCAGGCGGGCCCTCAAGGCCTTTGCCCAGCAGACCGGCGGGCTGTGGTTTTTTCCTGACGATATGGAGGAAGTGGACGCCATCACCCGCAACGTCGCCCGCGAAATCCGCAGCCAGTACACCATCGGCTACAAGCCCTCGCATCCCGAGCGGCCCGGCTACAAGAGCGTGCGTGTGACGGCGCGCGCTCAGGGCTTCAAGAACCTGCAGGTGCGCACGCGCAGCGGGTACTACAACACACCCCAGGTTTCTTCCAGCTCGCCGGCGACTCCGTGAGTCTGGCGGCCATCGGTCCAGGCACCGAACCGATAGCGATTGCCCCCTGGGTTCCGCCAACCTCTGATTGACGCGTTCCTGCCGCTCCCTTACCCTTGAACTCGGCATGAGATCCGTCAAATCGGCGGAAGCGCTTCGCCTGCGCGTGGCCGAGGACATCACGGAACTGGTGGGCGAGACTCCGCTTCTGCGCCTGCGGCGCGTGGTTCCGGCCGGCGCGGCCGCTCTCTTCGCCAAGCTGGAATACCTGAATCCCGGGGGCAGCGTGAAGGACCGCGCCGCCATCGGCATCATCCGCCGCGCTGAGGAGGAAGGCCGCCTGCGCCCCGGTTCGACCATCGTCGAAGCCACGGCCGGCAACACCGGCATCGGGCTGGCCCTCATCGGCATCCAGCGCGGCTACAGAGTGGTCCTGTTCGTGCCGGAGAAGTTCTCGCAGGAAAAGGTGAGGATCATGCAGGCGCTGGGCGCGGAAGTAACGCGCACACCGGAATCGGAGGGCATGCAGGGCGCGATCCGTCGCGCCCGCGAGATGGCGGAAGCCATTCCGGATTCCTTCGTTGCCGGCCAGTTCTCCAATCCCGCCAATCCCGACTTCCACTACGAAACTACCGCCCGCGAAATCTTCGACCAGATGCAGGGACAGATCGACGCCGTCGTGCTGGGCGTGGGTACCGGGGGAACGTTCACCGGCGTGGCCCGCTTCCTGAAGGAGCGCTTGCCGCGAGTGCTGGCTGTCGCAGTGGAGAGCCAAGGGTCGGTGATCGGCGGGGGCGCGCCGGGCGAGCACAAAGTCGAAGGAATCGGCGCCAGCTTCATCCCGGAAACCTACGACGCCTCGGTGGCCGATGAGGTCATCATGGTCAAAGATCCGGAGGCCTTCGACATGGTCAGTCGTCTGGCGCGCGAGGAAGGAGTGCTCTCCGGCTCCTCGGGCGGCGCCGCGGTGTACGCCGCCGTCGAAATCGCTCGCCGCCTGGGGGAAGGGAAGCGCGTCATCACCATCATTCCCGATTCCGCCGAGCGTTATCTCTCCAAGAAGATTTTCGAAGGCGGAGTGTGAAGGCCGTTTCTGGTTTCGGGTTTCGCGTTTCTCGAAGCAATCAACCATGGGAGACGAGTCAGAACGCGGTTTCACAGTCTTCGAGAAACGCCACAGCGAGAAACGAGAAATTAGAAACCAAGTCACCCAAGGCCATTTGGCGAGTGGCCTGCGATTGCTCTCGAGAAACGAGAAACGAGAAACCAGCACCTGGAAAGCAGCCGCTAGAAATCTAAGAGCCATGAAATCGCCCGGATTTTCCACGCGCGCCATCCATGACGGCCAGGAGCCCGATCCTTCCACTGGGGCCGTTGTCGTTCCCATCTTTGCGACGTCCACCTACGTGCAGGAGGGCATCGGGAAACACAAGGGCTACGAGTACGCCCGCGTATCCAATCCCACGCGCACGCGCCTGGAGCAGAACCTGGCGTCGCTCGAAGGCGGGCGTTCGGCACACGTATTCTCCAGCGGGATGGCCGCCATCAATGCCATGTGCTCGACGCTCGAGGCCGGCGACCACGTCATCTGCTCGCACAACGTCTATGGGGGCGTGCCCCGGCTGTTCAACCAGGTGCTGGCCAAATTCGGGTTGCAGTTCACCTACGTAGACACCTCCGACGCCTCCGCCGTCGGGCGTGCTATCCGTCCCAGCACGAAAATCGTCTACGTCGAAACCCCGACCAACCCGCTGATGTCGGTCTCCGATATCGGCGCCATCAGCCGCATCACGCGCCGCCATAAAGTCGAACTCGTGGTCGACAACACCTTCATGTCGCCCTACTTCCAGCAGCCCATCGCTCTCGGGGCCGACATGGTGATCCATTCGACGACCAAGTTCCTGAACGGGCATAGCGACGGGCTGGGCGGGGTGATCGTCTGCACGCGTCCCGAGCAGGCGGAGAAGTTCGCCTTTCTGCAGAAGTCGGCGGGGGCGATCCTCTCGCCGTTCGAGTGCTGGCTGGTCTTGCGCGGCGTGAAGACGCTGGCGGTGCGCATGGAGCGCCACGATGCCAACGGACGCCGCGTGGCCGCCTTCCTCCATCGTCATCGGAAGGTGAAGGCCGTGTACTATCCGGGATTGCCGCAGCACCCGCAGCACAAGCTCGCGAAGCGCCAGATGTCCGGCTTCGGCTCCATGATCACCTTCGATCTGGGGTCACTCGCCGCCGCCAAGCGCATGCTGGCCAAGGTGCGCGTGTGTTCGCTGGGGGAGTCGCTGGGGGGAGTGGAAACGCTGATTTCTCATCCTGCCACCATGACCCACGCCGCGCTTGGCCCGGCCGGCCGCAAGGCCATCGGACTGACCGACGGCATGGTGCGCATCTCGGTCGGCATTGAAGACGTGGATGACATCATCGCGGACCTGGATAAGGCGCTGAAAGCCGTGTAACGAGCTACGAATCGCGAACTATGAACTGCCAACTTGTCGTCCTAAGTTCACAGTTCATCACTCGCAGTTCACATTTCGTCCGCCTCCCCGATTGAGTCTGCGATCCACGCCAGATATTCCGCGCTCCCGTCCTCGATGGTCACCATCACGCACTCCGGCAGTTCGTAGGAGTGCAGTTCCTTGATGGCGTCGCGCACGGCTCCGAACGCGCCGGCCGTGGTCTTGATCAGCAGCAGGAACTCGGCGTTCGCTTCCACCGCGCCCTTCCAGCGATACACCGATTCCACCGGTCCCACTACATTGACGCACGCTGCCAGCCGCCGTTCCACCAGGCCGCGCGCGATCTTCTGCGCCTCTTCTTTCGTTCCCGTTGTCGTCAGCACGATCCGCTTATCGGTCATATAGAATCAGTGGCCAGTGGCCTGTTGTCAGTAGCCAGTAAGCCCCACACGGTTGTATCCGCGTTCATCCGCGGCGAAAGTATGACCCAGATCAAGTTCGGCACCTCCGGCTGGCGGGCGATTATGGCCGAAGACTTCACGTTTGCCAACGTGCGCCGCGCCGTGACCGGGATCGCCCGCTACGTGGCGTCACAGAAGCCTGCGGGGGCGCGCGTCATCGTGGCCCGCGATCCGCGCTTTCTGGGCGAAAGTTTCTGCGCCCTGGCCTGCGACCTCCTGGCCGCGCACGGCATCACGCCGCTGCTGGTGGCGGAAGCTGCGCCCACGCCGGCCATCGCCTTTGCCGTGATCCGCTCGCGGGCGGACGGCGCCATCAACTTCACCGCCTCCCACAATCCTCCGGAGTACAACGGCATCAAGTTCTCCACTCCGGACGGCGCGCCCGCGCTGCCCGAAGTGACCCGGAGGATCGAGGCGGAAATCCAAAACTTAACCACAAAGGACTCAGAGGACACAGAGAAAGGCAAGGCAGGCGGGGCAGCCTGTGAAACGATTGACGTCCGCGCGGCCTATCTGGCTCGACTGAAAGAGATTGTGGACCTGGAGGTCATCCGCACATCCGGGGTCAAGGTGGCCTTTGACCCGCTCTACGGCGCGGCCCGCGGCTATCCGGATTCACTCCTGCACGGGGCCGGGATCCCGGTCACCACCCTCCACGACCGCCGCGACGTGCTCTTCGGCGGCCACGCCCCGGAGCCGGACGAGCACCTGCTCGAAGACCTGCGCCGCGCCATGCGGGAAAGCGGGGCGCGTATCGGCATCGCCACCGACGGCGATGCCGACCGCTTCGGCCTCCTCGACGAAGACGGCACCTTCCTCCAGCCCAACTATCTCATCGCGCTCCTGTTCGACTATCTGGTCGAGACCCGCGGCTGGCGCAATGGCGTGGCCAAGTCCGTGGCCACCACCAACCTCATCAACGCGCTGGCCGATCATCTGCAGGTCGAGCTGCACGAGACTCCGGTCGGCTTCAAGTACATCGGCGAGCTCATCAAGCAGGATAAGATCGTCATCGGCGGCGAAGAAAGCGCCGGACTCTCCATCCGCCATCACGTCCCGGAAAAGGACGGCATTCTGGCCGGCCTGCTGGCCTGCGAAATGGTCGCGCGCCGCGGCCAAAGTCTTTCCCGGCAGCTCCATCGCCTGTTTGACCAAGTTGGTTCCTTTTACCCGCGGCGCCAGAACTTCCGCTTGACGCCGGAGGTGAAGGAGAAGTTCACTGCTAAGTGCGGCCGCGATCCCGGGGAACTGGCCGGGCGGCGAGTGGCCCGGGTGGTTCGAACCGATGGGTTAAAGCTGGTGTTCGACGACGGCTCCTGGGTCTGCTACCGGCTCTCGGGGACCGAACCGGTGGTGCGCGTCTATTCCGAGGCGCGCTCTCCGCAGGACCTGGAAGCGTTGAGCGCGGCGGCCAGGCAGTGGATCTTCGCGTAGCCGAATGGCCGGGTAGCTGGAACAGAAGAGGCCGGGTCCCGAAGGGACGGCACGTTTCAAAGAACATGCACAAGCAAGCCACGCCATCCCGCAACCTGCGCACTCTACGGCGCCAGTCTCTGATTTCGGGGAAAAAGCCCGCGACTCTTTTCCGGGCGCGGATTCACGACCTCACCGACCGGCTCTTTTCCGCGCGCCGCAAGCTGGCCACCGCCGGCATCGCCCTGTTGGCCGCCCTGATGGCGGCGCACGTGGTCTTCGGCGCCAACGGCATGGTGGTCTACTACGGCAAGCGCTCCGAATACCGGCGGCTGGAGAAAGAGGTGCAGCAGCTCCAGGCGGAGAACGAACGCATCACCCAGCAAATCAAGGCGCTCAAGACCGATCCGGCGACCATTGAGCGCGAAGCCCGCGAGCAACTCCGCTACGCCCGCCCAGGCGAAGTGGTCTACGTCCTGCCCGCCGAGGAACCTCCTCCAGCCGTCCCCGCCACCGCCCAGAAGCGCTAGACTTATCTGCGGCTATGCTCGCAACCTGTTCACAATAAGCCTCTTACGCGACACTGACCACTAACCACTGGCCAATGCCGCCGCACGATTCGCCTCGCTCCCCCCAGCCGCCGTCGGTTTGAACCCTGCCGCGAACGTTTGCAGATTCTCGGACTTGCCGCTGACACTCGACGCCAAGAATAGGAATCTGAGAACTGAGAACTGAGAACTGAGAACTGCCTCACTCCGGCAGCTCGAGCTGCTCCCACGCCCCGTAGCGCGTCAGATGTCCCTCGGCCACCACGCCGATGTAGCGGCCCTTGGAAGAGAACTGCATCACGCGTTTGCCTTGGCGCGCCATCTGCGCCCAGCGGGACTGTGTGCGTGGATTCTGCTCGATTCCGGTGACTTGGTGCTCTCCGTAGGAGAAATCCACGGTGCGCAACCCTTTCTTGCGCGTCCGGTCCACAGGGAAGGCTCTCCTCTCGAGCCGAACGACATCCGTCTTCTCCACCAGCACCTGCTGCCAGACGGAAAGCAGGGTTTCGGCCAGGGTCATAGCGGGATGTTACATACTTGGAAATAGCGTAACTACTAGAGGTGTCATCCTGAGCGAAGCGAAGGACCTACCCTGTTTCCCTATGGGTATACTCGGACCCGTTCGGTGCTGCCATGAAGTGGTACTACGTATACATCATGTCAAACAAGGCGCATCGCCTGTACATCGGTATCACCAGCAAGCTCCGCAAGCGCGTGTTCGAACACAAGAATAAGCTCCTCCCAGGGTTTACCTCTCAGTACAACCTCCCATGGCTCGTGTACTACGAGCGCTATCGGAATGCCCGCAGTGCCATCGGCCGTGAGAAGCAATTGAAAGGCTGGACGCGGGCATGCAAGGTCGCTCTGATCGAAGCGGAGAACCCGCACTGGCTCGACCTCGCGGCCGAGTGGTTCGAGAATCCCAACCACGCCCCTTGGGAGACGGAGTAGGTCCTTCGCCCGCCTGAAGGCGGGCTCAGGATGACAATCACAGAATGGAATTGCATAGGCGCCACCTGGGACCTGACACCCGAGACCTGAGACCTCTACAATATCTCTATGGACTCCTTCCGCATCGCTGGCCGCGAGTTCCGCTCGCGGCTCATTGTGGGCACGGGGAAGTACAAGTCGGGGCAGGAGACGGCGCGGGCCATCGAAGCCTCGGGCGCCGAGATGGTCACGGTGGCTGTGCGCCGCGTTAACCTCGACCGTTCCAAGGAATCGCTGCTCGACTTCATTGATCCGCAAAAGTATTTCCTGCTGCCCAACACGGCCGGCTGCTACACGGCTGAGGACGCGCTGCGCACGGCCCGGCTCTCGCGCGAAGTCGGACTCTCGGACTGGGTAAAGATCGAGGTCATCGGCGATGAGCGCACGCTCTACCCCGACGTGCAGGCCACCATCGAAGCCACGCGCGTGCTGGTGAAGGAAGGCTTCACGGTTCTGCCCTATACGTCGGATGACGTGGTGGTTGCCAGGCGTCTGGTCGACGCGGGCGCGAGCGCCGTGATGCCTCTGGGTGCGCCCATCGGCAGCGGCCTGGGCATTCAGAACGCCGCCAACCTGCGCATCCTGCGCGAGATGATTACCGATGTGCCGCTCATCGTGGACGCGGGCGTGGGCACGGCTTCCGACGCCACCATCGCCATGGAGCTGGGTTACGACGGCGTGCTGATGAACTCCGGCATCGCCCACGCCGAAGATCCGGTGCGGATGGCAGAAGCCATGAAGCACGCCGTCCTTGCCGGCCGCGCCGCCTATCTGGCCGGCCGCATGCCGAAGAAGCTTTACGCCACCGCCAGTTCGCCCCTGGAGGGAGTGGTGCGATAGCGTGCGTGCAAATCTACTACGCCACAGACTAGAAGCGCCTATTTAGCGGCGGCGTGGATCAGCTCAAGATAGCCCTGACGGTCCGCTCCGACGAATGTGAAGGTGTCCGGCGTATAGCACGCTAACCCCAGACCGAGTTCCGGCGATTGGTGAAAGTATTCCGCTTGCTTTTCGCCAGTAACGGCGTCGATAACTGCGATCGTCACGGCCGACGTTGTTTCTCCTCTGTTTCGGTCGGGACGCCGCGTGTAAACGGCTGCGATTCTTCCCTGACCAACCTTGATTTCCCTCAGCCGAAAGCTCTCGGGCGGCGTCAGCTGTAGAGTTCTCAACAGTTCGCCGGCGGCGGACACTACAAGAATCGGCCCTTGTGGCGTACCGCGCATTACGTACACGTTGCCATCGTCACCGGACTCAAGCACACTGCCGCCAATGGCCTGGGCGAACTCGACATCAGGACTCTCAAGTGGATCATCGACCGGTTCATGCTTCGCGGGTTGTGGGTGTCGAATGTCGCCGCCGCCCGTGCCTACGCGTCGTATCAGCCTACCGTCGTCATCAACCAGCGCAAGCATCGGCCGCAGCTGTCGCGTTTCGTACCGGCCGTCAAGGACTTCGTAACCCGACAACATGAGGTCCCCGGAAGAAAAGACGGCCAGACCAGTAGGGAGCAGGGGTTCTGGAGTCCTAAATCGACTGACATACTTGCCATCCCGGTCGAACCGAGCGACAAAGTGTTCCTCTTTTCGGTTCACGAGCAAGAAAAGCTGGCCGCTTCGATCGGGCGCAAAATTGACTATGTCTGCGGCCTGGAGTTCCGGCACAGCATCCAGGCTGAAGCGAACTGTTCTCTGCCCGTCTCGTGACGCCTTCAGAATCGGCTGAGTTCCGGTCGGGCTGTACTGTTGGAGGTAAATGGACGAATCCGCGTCGCACCGGGAAATCCCCAGCAGGACCGCTGCATACACCGTTGGAACCGACACCTTGCGCTTGGCTTCCAGCTCTAAGCGAGGGACTGGCAGGGAGCTCGCGAACAAGACTCCGCTCAGGAGTATGCAAACGGGATACCACCAGCCCGCGACCTTCCTAGTTCGCAGCGACCGCCACTTCGTCATAGCCGCCCTCGCACAGCGGCACAAAGGCACCTTCAGGCACGCTCTCGGCGAGTTTTAGGATGTCATCACGGTCGAGGCCTGCCTGATAGAAGCCGCAACCAAGTGGAGCTACTACGGTAATCTCTCCGCCGCAGCAAGTCTCAGGCGCCATCCCGCAGCCAACTTCCCGGTCGTAGGCCGAGCTGCAACGCCAAGTGTGAATCTCCTCGCTGCAGTTTCCATATTGGCATGTAACAGCGAAGCCCTGTAGAGGTCCAGGGCAACGTCCGGCCCACACGGTTCCGGAGAGGAACCATGTCATAGCAAAGGACGCTAGGACAAGTCGAATCGTGGACATGTCAGCACCTCCTGCTTCCGCAGGTGTGGGCGAGTTGGGGGGGGAAGTCAAGCCGAGCCGACCATCGCGGCAAGCTGTTCGTTCCAGAATGGGAACAATGCCTAGACCGTAGCAGTCTGCGTCAACGGCGCCGGCTGCGCGTAGATTTCCTCGATCTGTTTCCGGTACCGTTCTTCCACGACCCGCCGGCGCAGCTTCATGGAGGGCGTCATGGTGCCGTCGGCGACGCTGAATTCGTCCGCCACCACCAGCACGCGCTTCAGAGCTTCGAACTGCGCCAAGTTCCGATTGACCTCGGCCACAATGCCTTCATAGAGCGCCTGCACCTTGGGATGCGCGACCAGTTCCTGCCGCGAAGCAAAGGGGACGTCGTTGGCGCGGGCCCAGCTCTCCAGCATCTCGAAGTGCGGCGCCACCAGCACCATGGCGAACTTGCGCTTGTCGCCGATGACCACCGCTTCCGCCACCAGCGGATTGGCCTTCAGCAACTTCTCGATGGGCTGTGGCGCCACGAACTTCCCGCCCGAGGTCTTGATCAGGTCCTTCTTACGGTCGGTGATGGCAAGGAAGCCCTCGGCGTCGAGCGTGCCGATATCGCCGGTCTTGAACCAGCCGTCGGCGGTGAACGCTTGCACCGTCTCTTCCGGAAGGTTCCAGTAGCTTTTGAAGACCGAGGGTCCGCGCACCAGGATCTCGCCGTCCTCGGCGATGCGGACCTCGACGTTGCGCAGCGGCCGGCCCACGGTGCCGATCTTATGCGCGTGGGGATGATTCAACGCGATCACCGGCGACGTCTCCGTGAGCCCGTAGCCTTCGAAGATGCGGATGCCCACGCAGGCAAACCACTCCGCCAGGTCGCGTCCGAGCGGCGCGCCCCCGGAGATGTAGGCCAGCACCTGCCCGCCGAACGCCTTGCGGATCTTCGAGTAGAGCAGCGCATCGGCCACCTTCCACGCCAGTCCCGTGGGCTGTTTGCCGGCCAGCGTCTCTTCACGATGCTTGCGTCCCGTGGCGAGGGCCCACTCGTAAATGGACCGCTTCAGCCCGCGGCCTGCCATGCGCTGCACCTTCGCCTGCACTTTTTCATAGATACGCGGCACCGCGACGAACAAAGTGGGATGCACTTCCGCCGCCACGTCGAAGACCCGGTCCATGTTCGGGCAGTAGGCCAGGGTGACGCCGTAGGCGAAACAGACGTAATCCAGATGGCGGGCCGTGATGTGCGAGAGCGGCAGGAACGAGATGCACAGATGGCCCGGCACCAGGCCGAGATGCTCAAGCGAGCAACTCACGTTCGACGCCAGGTTCCCGTGCGTCAGCATCACGCCCTTGGGCCTCCCCGTGGTCCCGGACGTATAGACGATGGTCGCCAGGTCTTCCGGCTGCACCTGGCGTGCGCGCGCGTCGAATTCTGCGTCCCGGCCGGGAGGCTGGTTGTGCATCATGCGGTGCATGGGCAGGCCCTCGGTCGAGCCCACGTAGTCCATGCACACCACTTTTTCCAGAGGCGTCTGGCTCTTGATGGAATTGACCTTCTTGAGCTGTTCGATGGTGGAAACGAAGGCCACCCGCGCGCCGGAATCGTTCAGGATGTAGGCCACCTGGTCGGCCGGCAGCGTGGGATAAATCGGCACGTCCACCGCGCCCAGCAGCAGCGTGGCGAAATCCGCCACCGCCCACTCCGGCCGGTTCTCGCTCAGGATGGCGACGCGGTCGCCTTTGCCGATGCCCCAGCCCTCCAGCGTCCGCGCCGTGCCCACCGCGTCGCGATACAGTTCGTGCGAAGCGATGTCGATCCAGCGGATAGTCTGCTTGTAGGTCATCACCCGCGCCGCGTTGCGCTCCACCGCGGCGTAGAAGACGTCGATGATGGTCTGCGGTTTCATTCTGCCGTCCGCGTTTCCATGCCCTTCAGCACCACGTCGGCCACGGCCTCGGCCGCGCCGGCCAGCGAATAATCGCGCTCGCTCAGCACCCACGAGGTCACCATCTCGTCCAACGCCCCGAAGAAGCAGTTGGCGGCGATCTTGTCGGACATATCCCGCCGGAACAGGCCCGCCTCCTGTCCTTCGCGCACCACGCGCCGGATCAGGTCGAAATACTCCACCAGGCGCTGGTGCGAGAACTGCGCCAGGAACTTGGCGCTCTGCCGCAGCTCGGTCTGGAACACCACCGCCAGACTGCGACGCTCGCCCATAGCTTTCAGGTGCAGCAGCGCCACGCGCCGCAGCCGCTCGCGCGGATCCCGGGCCTGCTCCACTTCGCGCCGCGCCTTTTCCAGGAAAGCGGCGAAGGCGGCGTCGATTGCTGCCGTCAGGATCTGCTCCTTGTTGCGGAAGTAGAGATAGATGGTACCGTCGGCGACGCCCGCGCGCTCGGCGATATCCGAGACTCGCGACTGGAAGTATCCGTTCTCGGCGATCACGTCGATGGCAGCGTCCAGGATGCGCTGGTATTTGGCCGCGCCGTTGGTGTTGCGCTTCGCCGGGCTGACTTCTGCGACTTTGTTTTTCGGCTTCGCCACCTGCGATCTGCTACCTGCCTCTCTGACTCTACTGGCTGAGGCCTCATTCACGCAACGCGTTGAAAAATTCGTTAACCCGCCGCCGAAAAGGGGTTGCATGGCGCCGGCAACCCGGCCGCGGATTACCGTGTCTTTCTCACTCCGTATGGCGATTGCAAGGGCTCTAGGTGAGCAAGAAGGCGGCCACGAGCTTTGAAGTGCGCGAGCTCGGATGGCCGGCTCCCCACCCTTGTTGTGCCAGTTTTTGAACGACAGCCTGGGAAGATCAAAGCGTGAACGCCCCGCTGTGATTGACGCCTACGTTCGCCGCGAGTACGCTTGGGTTTTCTCCCTCGGAGGAACTCATGCGCAAGCTCCTGCTCGCGGCCGCGTCGTTGGCGGCGTCCATCCCATCGTTCGCCCAGGAGGCGAAACCGGCTCCGCCTCCGCCGCCCAAGATCAAGGTCGGCAGCGTCGCACCCGACTTCACGCTCAAGGATCAGGCCGGCAAGGAGGTCACCCTTTCAAGCTTCCGCGGCAAGAAAAACGTCGTGCTCGCCTTCTACGTCTTTGCCTTCACCGGCGGCTGAACGAAGGAACTCAAGGCCTACCAGCAGAACCTTGCCCGGCTGGAGGCCACAGACACCCAGGTACTGGGTGTGAGCATGGACAGCATGTTTGCCAACAAGGCCTTCGCCGAGCAGATCGGCGTGAGCTTCCCGCTGCTCAGCGACTGGGGCGGCGACGTCACCCGCGCCTACGGCGTCTACGAGCCGAAGTACAAGGCCGCGCGCCGCGTCACCTATCTCATCGACAAGAGCGGCAAAGTCGTCGAGATGCAGCTCGACAGCGAAGCCATCGACCCGACCAAGATCGTTACCGCCTGCGAGCGCCCCAAGATGAAAAGCTGACGAAGAGCGCCGAGGGAGTCGATCTCTCGCACGCATGCTTTCCGCAGCTTTCCTCGATCCGCGGCTGACATCATCTCCTTGTTCTGTTAGGATGAATGCGCGGGGTGGAGCAGTCTGGTAGCTCGTTGGGCTCATAACCCAAAGGTCGCTGGTTCAAATCCAGCCCCCGCAACCAACGCAATCATAGAGTTGCCGCTGATAGCGGGCCTCCCGCGAGGGAGGACAAGGGAGCACTAAGCAGGAACGGGGGCCGAAGAGGCCCCTTTTCCTATTGCTACCAGGTCATGAGCGGCCTGAGCGTCATCCTAACGGCCTTGCTGTTGGCCTAGCGCTTGGCCCTCGACATTGTTGCCCGCCCGTACACTTCATTGTGGTCTAGATTGAGGCATGCCTCATCAACTCCTTTTTTCCAAAGCCTGAGGCCGAGGCGATAGTGAAATGGCTGAAGGCCCACGGGAGCAAGCGCAACCGCGAGGGGATAGCGCGGTACGCGATACCTTCGCAGAAGGCATTCGGCTTGCCGGTGAGCAGGCTGCGGCAACTGGCCAAGCGCCTAGGGCGGAATCACGATCTGGCCGAGGCCCGGTGGGCGACCGGCCGGCATGAGGTGCGCATGCTGGCAGCGTTCGTGGACGAACCGGCGCGCGTGACGGCGGCGCAGATGGAACGCTGATGCCGTCGAAGCCGCCGCCACCGACGAGCGGAACTTCGTC
The DNA here is from genome assembly GCA_035573675.1 of Terriglobales bacterium. Lineage (NCBI taxonomy): Bacteria > Pseudomonadati > Acidobacteriota > Terriglobia > Terriglobales > Terriglobales bacterium. Next base: position 110,805 of record DATMAB010000012.1, on the reverse strand, counting down.
AAGAAGGCCGTCAATTGGGCGTTACAGGCAGTGGGCAGACGCAATCCTGAACTTAAGGCTGCGGCGGTGAAAGGTGGAGAAGCGGCTTGCGGCCTCCCCGCAGCCCGCGGCGCGATGGGCAGGGAAGGACGCTCTCCGGAACTGACGCGGTCGCAGTGACTGACGTGTACGACCCGACCTTGTGCCGCGGCGCGACAATTCGAGCGCTATTCCACCCAATCAGCAAGGAAGAGGTTGGTTTCGCCGCGGCGGGCGTTGTTGCGGTTGGAGGCCCAGACCAACCGGCGGCCGTCGGAGGTGAACATGGGGAAGCCGTCGAATTCCGGATGATAGGTCACGCGTTCCAGGCCGGTACCGTCGGCATTAATCAGGTAGAGGTCGAAGTTGCGGCTCTTGGGGTCAGCCATATTGGAAGCGAAGATGATGCGCTTGCCGTCGGGATGCCAGAACGGTCCGAAGTTGGCCGCGCCGTTGGAGGTGACCTGGCGCTTGTTGGAGCCATCGGCGTCCATCACCCAGAGTTCGAGATTGCCGGGCCGGATGAGACCTTCAGCCAGCAGGGCCTTGTAGTCGGCAATCTCCTCCGCAGACTTGGGGTGATGTGCTCGGTAGACGATCCTTCTGCCATCGGGCGAGAAGAACGCGCCTCCGTCGTAGCCCAGTTCGTGCGTGAGGCGGCGGACGTTCGAGCCGTCGGCGTTCATGGCGTAGATGTCGAGGTCGCCGTCGCGCATGGAAGTGAAGACGATCTTCTTGCCGTCGCGGCTGACGGTGGCTTCGGCATCGTAGCCGGGCGTCGCGGTGAGGCGGCGAAGGTCGGAGCCGTCGGGACGGGCGGTGAAGATGTCATAGCTGGAGTAGACGGGCCAGACGTAACCGCGCGAATAGTCGGGGCGGGGTGGACACTCCGGGCCCGCCAGGTGCGTGGATGAAAACAGGATGCGCTTTCCCGAGGGGAAGAAGTAGGAGCAAGTCGTCCGGCCTTTCCCCGTGCTAACAAGTTTTTTCCGGCCGTCGTCTGGCGCCCCAACCGGCAGGATGTAAATCTGGTCGCAGAAGACGCCTTCGCCGGAGGACTGAAAGATGAGCTGCTTGTCGTCCGCCGAGAAGTAAGCCTCGGCGTTTTCTCCGCCGTTGGTAAGCTGGCGCACGCTGCGCAGATGCGTCTCCGAGGGAAGGGCCAAAGGCGCCGGTGACTGCGCGGCGAGCGGAGCCATGGCAGAGACGTACAGAGCGAGCATAGCCAACGCCGTGCACACCTCCGCAGCTTTCCTGTGCGCGGACACGTTCATCGTCTTTGTTCCAGCGTGACGCGGGCGGAGACGGTCTGGCCGCCGCGCAAGACCTTAACCTCGACTACATCCCCCACTTTGCTGCGGCGCAGGGCGTAGGTGAAATCGTAGAGGTTCTTGACCGGGGTCTCACCGAACTGGATGAGGATGTCGCCCGGCAGGAGTCCGGCTTTGGCAGCCGGGGAGCCGGGACGCACGTCCGCGAAGCGCACGCCGGTCTCGACTTCGCCGAAGTCGGGGATGGAGCCGAAATAGGGACCGTACCCTCCGCTCGCCGAAGGCGAACCGGCGCCCCGCGTCTCGGCTTCCACTTTGACGAACTGGGGACGCTCGGCGGCGGCGAGCTGTTCCGTAATGTCGGCGACCAGATCAAGGAGGTTGGCAGCCGCGGGCGCGTCGATTTTCTCCCAGGTGTCGGAGGGCTTGTGATAGTCCGAGTGCAGACCGGAGAAAAAGAACAGCGCCGGAATGCGCTGCGTGATGAACGAAGTGTGGTCGCTGGCGGCGTAGCCGCTGGAGGAATAGTCCACGGTGAGCCTGTGCCGGCGGAGCGCGGCTTCCACGAGCGGCCGCAGGTTGGAACCGGTGCCTACCCCGCCGACGTAGACTTTGCCGTCGCGGATGCGGCCGATCATATCCATGTTGAGCATGGCAACGGCCTTGTCCAGCGGCAGGGTGGGATGCTTGACCCAGTGCGCCGAACCGAGCAGGCCGAGTTCCTCGCCCGCGAAGGCGGCAAACAGGATGCCGCGCTCGAGCTTTCCGCGCTCAACAGAGAAGACCCGGGCCAGCTCGAGCAAGCCGGCGGTTCCGGACGCGTTGTCGTCAGCTCCGTGGTGGATCTGCCCGGTCTGCGAAGGCGCAAGCGAGTTGGCGCCACCGCGGCCCAGATGATCGTAATGCGCGCCCAGCACCACGTACTCCTCGCTCTTGCCCGGCAGGTAGGCGAGGACATTGTGGACGCGTGAACGCAATTTCTCGATCTCCACGCGGAGCGAGACTTGGAGCGAATCGGGCAGGGAGCGGGAGCGAGGCTCGGACTTTTCGTCGATCTCGCGCTGGAGCTGGGAAAGGGAAGCGCCGGCCGCTTCGAGCCAGCTGTCGGCCACAGCGTTCTTCACCTGGACGATGGGGATGCCGACATCCTCGGGGCCGGCCAGCCTCTCAAAGCGCAGCAGAAGGTCCTGTTCGCCCTTGCCGAGATTGCCGTTGACCAGGATGACGGCCTTAGCTCCGCGGTTGCGGGCATTGATGGCTTTGGTGATGAGGTGTGCGTGGTGCGTGGGACCCTGGCGGCCGCTCTTTTCGTGGAATGCAGGCGGCTCGCGGCGCAGCACAACGACGACCTTGTCTTTGACGTCGAAGTGGGTGTAGTCGTCGTAGCCGAACTCCTCGGCGGAAGCGCCGTAGCCCACGAAGGCCAGCGGACCGCTGACCGAGCCCACGGACGAGAAGCTGAGCGGGATGTAATCCTCACGCAATTTCAATTGGTGCCGGGCGCCGTTGCGCGTCACCACCAGGCTGTTCTGGGGACGAAGCCGCGCCCCGGTGGTCACCAGGAAGGACTGCTCGTAGGTTCCGTTCTCCCCCATCGGCTTGAGGCCGAGGCGCTGAAACTCGCGCTCGATATAGCGGCCCGCGCGAGCCAGTCCCTTGGTCTCCGCGCCGCGGCCTTCCATACGGTCGGCGGCGAGGACTTTCACATGCCCACGATAGCGGTCGGCGTCGGCCTTCTCGCTAACCGCGCCGGCGGGCCAGGCCAGCACGGCGATCAAAGCCAGGGCAGGCAGAGTGCGCAGGAACTTGGGAGGCATGAGTTCAGTCATCTCTTTGGTCATTGTAGTGGACGGCGGGGGACTGCTTCATCCGCCTACCGCGTACAGGGTTGTGGCGTGACGAAGGTCACAGCCCTAGGAGAGTTGCCTCGTTCAACATATGCATCCGACGAAGGATGGCGAGATGGCAGAAGACTTTTTCGACTCGCTGAAACAGAGTGTCCTCGACGGCGCGCCGGAGCGCGCGGTCGAACTGGCACGCCGGGCCCTGGAACACGGCATGGAACCGCTGGAAGCGATCAATCGCGGCTTTGTGCCGGGCATGGACCGCATCGGCGAACAGTTCGCGCGCCGGGAGGTTTTTCTTCCGGACCTGGTGGCGGCCGGGGAGGCGATGAAGGCCGCGATGAAAGTGTTGGAGCCGGAAATGCGGCGGCGGGGCGTGGAACGGCAACTGCGCGGACGGGTGGTGCTCGGGACGGTGCACGGGGACATTCACGAGATCGGCAAGAACTTGGTGGGCATCCTGCTGGCGGCTAACGGGTTCGAGGTCTTCGATCTGGGAGTGAATGTGACGCCGGAGGCCTTCATTCGCAAGGCGCTGGAAGTCAAGGCCGACGTCGTAGGCGCTTCGGCGCTGCTGACCACCACGATGGCCGGCCAGAAGCAGCTCGTCGAACAGGTCGAGCGAGCCGGGCTGCGCCCGCGTGTGAAGGTGATCGTGGGTGGAGCGCCCGTTACCCGGCAGTGGGCGGAGGGGATCGGTTCGGACGGGTACGGCAAGGATGCCATCAGTTCGGTTGCTCTGGTGAAGGCCCTGCTGGATTCGGCGTCCACCTAAAGAATTCGTCATGCGACCGCGACTTGAGCTGCTCGAACCCGCCCTGGTAGAGCGCGTGCTGGATGAGGCCTTCCAGCTCCTGTGCGCTCCAGGCGTTCGCGTGCAGAGTGCTGCGGCTTGCGAACTGCTCTCGGCTCATGGCGCGCGCGTGGCGGACGGCGTGGCCCGGATTCCCGAAGAGCTGGCGCACCGGTCGGTTTCGTCGGCGCCGCGGGAGTTCTGGCTTCACGACCGTACGGGGAAGCCAAGCATCCACTATGGGGGCGACGCGGTGCATTTCGCTCCCGGTTCTTCGTGCCTGCATGTGCTGGACGCGGAGACGTTCGAGCACCGGCCGGCAATCTCTGCCGATCTGGTGCGATTGGTGCAGGTGGCCGAGTCGCTGCCGCAGTACGCGGCGCAGTCGACGGCGGTGGTGTGCGACGATGTGCCCGAAACGATCAAGGACTTCTACCGGTTGTTCCTGGTGCTGTGGCACTCGGAGAAGCCCGTGGTCACTGGCGCTTTCGGGTTGGAGAACCTGCCGTTCATGATTGACATGCTGGCCGCCGAAGCAGGCGGTCAGCAAGGCCTGCGCGCGAAGCCGCGGGCAGTGTTCGATGTTTGTCCTTCACCGCCCTTGACGTGGTCGGAGTTCGCCGGCCAGAGCCTGGTGGAGCTTGCACGCACCGGCGTACCGGCGGAGATCGTGGCGATGCCGGTGGCGGGCGCTGCGGCTCCGGTGACGCTCGCCGGGTCGGTGGCTCAGCATGCGGCTGAATGCCTGAGCGGAATCGTCATCCATCAACTGGCGCAGCCGGGAGCGCCGGTGGTATGGGGCGGGGCGCCATCCATCCTCGACATGCGCACGGCCACCACACCCATGGGCGCCGTAGAGACCGCCATGTTGAACGCCGCGTGCGCGCAGGTGGGCAAGTATCTGGGTCTGCCGACCCACGGCTACCTGGTGGGCGGCGACAGCAAGATCGCGGACGCGCAGGCGGGCATGGAGAGCGGCATGGCCGCGGTGCTGGCTGCGCTGGCGGGAATCAACATGGTGTCCGGGGCCGGCATGCTGGACTTCCTGGCCTGCCACAGCGCGGAGAAGCTGGTGATGGACGCGGAGGCCATCGGGTCGGCGTTGCGGTTGGTGCAGGGAATCGAGGCCCACGGAGCCAGCCTGGCAGTGGAGATGTTCCGTGCCGCGGAACATCAGACGGATTTTCTGAAACTTCCCGAGACTCGTCGACTCTTCCGCAGCGAACAGTTCCTGCCTTCCCCGGTTACCGACCGCGAATCGCTGAGCGCGTGGGTGGAGTCCGGCGGCAAAGACATGCTGGCTCGTTCCCGAGAACGCGTGCGCGACCTGGTCGCGGACTACACGCGCCCTGCGATTCCGGGCGATGTAGAGAAGGACCTGCTCGCGATCGTACGCGAGCGTGCGGCGAGTGCCGGACTGCACACCTTGCCCGGCATCTAGCTTCCCGGTTGGACGGAACACTCCGGTTCGGCGACAATGGCTGGCCGCACGAGTCCAGAGAGGTGGTTTTCAAGAATGCGCTTTCGAGGGGAATTGGGAGGCATTTGCCTCAGGGGCTAAAGCCCAGTGTTCATGCGGTCTCCAACGGCACGGCTGAAGTCGTGCCCCTCCGAAAACCATGTTTGAAAACCCGTTGTAGTCTTCGTGGCATTTCTCTGTTCGGATGGAAAGCATGTCCAGCCTGACCCGTTTGTCCGCCGCCGCTATGGCGCAACAGGTGCGTGAACGGAAGATATCGCCGATCGAACTGGTGGAGGCGCACCTGGCACGCATCGAGCGGCTGAATCCGCAGTTGAATGCGTTCGTTTCGGTGGACGCCCAAGGGGCGCGCCGGGCGGCGCGCGAAGCGGAACAGGCGGTGGTGCGCGGAGAGAAGCTGGGGCCGCTGCACGGCGTTCCAGTCAGCATCAAGAGCTCGATCGACGTTGCCGGGCTGCGCTGCGAGACCGGGACAAGGATCCGCGCCGGCAACATGCCGCAGCAGGATGCGCCGCTGGTCAAGCGCCTGAAGGCGGCAGGAGCCATCGTGCTGGGCAACACCAACGTCCCCGAGTTCCTGATGGCGTGGGAGACGGACAATCTGCTCCATGGGCGGACGAACAACCCTTGGGACGCAGAACGCACACCCGGCGGTTCCAGCGGAGGCGAGGCTGCGGCCATCGCCGCTGGACTTTCAGCCGGCGGTGTAGGCTCGGACGGGGGCGGCTCCATTCGTGTGCCGGCGCACTTCAGCGGCATCTGCGGACTGAAGCCGACGCCCGGACGGGTGCCGGCCACGGGTCACTTCCCGGAGTCGCTGGGGCCCTTTGCGCCGCTGGGGGTGGTGGGACCGATGGCGCGGACGATTGCGGATGTCCGGCTGCTGTTCGAGGCCATGGCGGGGGCGAACTGGGGCGACACCAGCGCCGCACCCGTGCCGTTGCGACACGTCGGCGAGGATGGGGTCCGCAAGCTGCGCGTGGGCTTCTTCGAGGACGATGGCCTCGTCCCGGTGACAGCCGAGACGCGAGCGGCGGTCAGGGCGGCGGCCGATGCGCTAGTTCAGCAAGGATTCGACGTCGCCCCCTTCTGTCCGGACGTCCTGCCACAGGCGCGCCGGCCGTGGTGGGTGATGTTCGGACGCTGCGGCGCAATGGTGCTCGGGCCGATGCTCGCCGGGCGCGAACGCGACCAGCACCCCATCATCAAGGAGTTGCTGGCGCTGATCGGCGAGGAGACCCCGCTCACCGCCCCTGACCTGCTGAACGCCTGGCTGGAGCGCGACGTGCTGCGATTGCGGTTATTGGCGCAAATGCAGCAGTTCCCGGTGCTGCTGTGCCCGGTGTGCGCCATCCCGGCCTTCCGCCATGGCGAACGGCGCTGGACGGTGGATGGAGCCATGGTGGAGTATCTCGGACGCGAGCGCGATGCCTTTTCCTATGCGGAATACTTCAACGTGCTGGGGAACCCGGCCGCGGTGGTTCCCGTGAGTCGCTCCGCCGACGGACTGCCGATCGGGGTGCAGGTAGTGGGAAGGCCGTGGGAAGAGGAAGAGACACTGGCCGTGGCCGCGGCGATTGATCGAGCCTTCGGCTTCCAGGGACCGGCGATGTTCCACCAGGATTGAAGTCGTCCGCAAAGAGAGTTTAGTCTGCGTGAATCCATGAACAAGCTGCGAGTGTTTCTTTTCCTGCTGCTGATACTGCTGCTACTCGGTCTTCTTTACGCGGCGCCGTTCCAGGCGCAGAAGAAAGCAAGAGCTTTTGCGACACAACCGGCGCGTGCCGGGCGCGATATGGAAGCGGCGGTACGAGCCAACAACCTGGGCGCAGCGTACATGAGCCAGCAGCGCTTCCCGCAAGCCCTGCGGCAGTTCGAGCGGGCTGCGGCGTTGGATGGCGAGCTCTGGGTGGCACGGTTGAACCAGGGGATTGCGCTCTACAACGCGCAGCGGTTCGACGAGGCGCGGGCCATCCTCGAAGAAGTGACGCGAGCGCACCCGGAGAGCGTGCGCGCCTGGTACAACCTGGGGCTCCTGCTCCGCCAGCAGGGACAGTCGGAGGCCGCGCTTGCGGCCTTCGGCCGCGCTGCGGAACTCGATCCTGAGGACGCAGACAGCCAATATTTTCTAGGCTGGATGGCGACGCAGTTGGAAAAGTACGACGACGCCATTGCGGCCTACCGGCGCGCCCTGACACTGAATCCGTTTCACGCTTCGGCAGAGTTCGGCCTGGCGCGGGCGCTGCAGCGTCGCGGCCAGACCGACGAGGCTCGCCAACACCTGGCACGATTCCAGCACATCACACAGGAGAAGCTGGGCGCGCCCATCAGCCTGGCTTACGGCGACCAGGGACGCTACTCGCTGGCGGAGGAGGTCGGCGGAGGGCGCGCGGCGCCGAGGCCGGCGATTCTGGTGCGCTTTCTTCCGGCAACGCGGCCCCCCGGCCTGCGGTTCATACACCACGGCTCGACGATTGAGGCGGCTGGAGAATTTGGATCGGGCGCGTGCTTCCTCGATTACGACAACGACGGGCGCCCCGATCTCGTCCTGCTGAGCAGTGGCGGGAAGTCCGCCACCGCCCTCTACCGCAACCTCGCGCCGGGGCGGTTCGTGGATGCCACGCGCACGTCAGGGCTTGTGTCGAACGGCGACGCCGTCGCGTGTACGGCCGGGGACTACGACAACGATGGTAAGACGGACCTGGCGGTGAGCTTCGTGGCCGGAGTCCGGCTGTTCCGCAACCTGGGCGGAAAGTTCGAAGAAGTGACCGGCAAGTCCGGACTCGAGACGGGCGCACAGGCTGCGCATCCGGAGCCTCGGGGCGTGTTCATGGGCGTGACCTTCGTGGACTACGACCACGACGGCGATCTTGATCTGTACGCTACGCGCTACTTTACCGAACCGGTTGGTGATCGGGCCACTACCAAGCCAGTTCCGCAATCTGGTGCTTCCATGGGCAACATCCTGTGGCGCAACAACGGTAACGGAACCTTCACTGAACGCACCGAGCAGACCGGCCTGGCAGGCTCAGGCCCGAGTTTCGGGGCCGTTCTCTCCGATATGAACTCCGACCGCGCCGTGGACCTGGTCGTCACCGGGACGGGCGCGGCGCCGACCGTGTACCTGAATCCGCGAGAGGGGATGTTCCGGGCCGAGAGGCCATGGGCACAGGCCATGCCGGGGCCGACCGTGGGCGCGGTCGTGCTTGACTTCGATAAGGACGGCTGGATGGACCTCGCCTTCACGCATGCCCAGGCACCGGGACTGACGCTATGGCGCAACCTGAAAGGAAAGACCTTGGAGCCGGTTCCATTGCCCGAGTTGGCCTGGCATCGTGGTTGGGGACTTGCCGCCGTGGATTACGACAACGACGGTTGGATCGACCTGGTGGCCGCCGGGGAATCGAGCACTCGGAGTGAAGTAAGGCTTCTGCGAAACAAGGGAACGGAGGGTTTTGAGGATGTCACGCGCGGAACGGGGCTGTTGGATCTGAAACTGGCGAAACCACGTGCTGTGCTTGCCGCCGATTACGACCGCGACGGCGACACCGACCTGCTGGTGACGCAGAACAACGGCCCGGTTGTTTTGCTGCGGAATGACGGCGGCAACCGCAACGGCTGGTTGCGGCTGGCGTTCCGCGGCTTGAACGACAACAAGAGTGCGGTAGGAACCAAAGTGGAGGTCTTTGCCGGAACACTCTGGCAGAAATGGGAAGTCGGGTCCGCCTCGGGGTATCTGGGACAGAGCGCCCCGGAGATTCTGGCCGGGCTGGGGCAGGAGCGCCGCGCCGATATCGTCCGCATGCTGTGGCCTACGGGAGTGCTGCAAGACGAAATCCAGTTCGCAGCCCGTCGTTCGGTAACCGTCGATGAGATCGACCGCCGGGGGTCATCGTGCCCTGTGCTGTTCGCCTGGAACGGCGAACGTTACGAATTCGTGACCGACATGATTGGCGCCGGAGTCCTGGGTCACTGGGTAGCGCCGGGCGAGCAGAACGTTCCGGATCCCACCGAGTACCTCAAGGTGGAAGGCGAGCGCATACAGCTGCGCAACGGACGGCTGAGCTTCCGGTTCGTCGAGCCGATGGAAGAGACCGTGTATCTGGACCAGGTCCGCTTGCTGGCCGTGGATCATCCCGCGGATGTTGAAGTCTATCCCAATGAGCAATTCCGGATTACGCCGCCCTTCCCGGATTTTCAGGTGATTGTTTCGCGAGACGCTCACCCTCCAGCTGCCGCGCACGACGACAGCGGTCGTGACGTGCTGCCGCGACTGCTGCATCGGGATCAACGCTATGTGGATGGGTTCGCGCGCCAGTCGTTCCGTGGCTTTGCTGAAATGCACAGCCTGGAGCTGGACCTGGGTGAGCCGTACGCGGGCGGGCCGTTGCGTCTGATCATGACCGGATACATCGATTACTTCACCCCGACTTCGGCCTACGCGGCGAACCAGGCGGGCGTGCACGCAATCGTGCCCTACGTCGAAGCCCTGGACGCGGGCGGCCGCTGGGTGAAGGCAGTGGAGGAGATGGGATTTCCGGCAGGCCTGGCGCGCACCATGACGACGGATCTCTCCAGCAAGCTGCCGCGGGGCACGCGATGCATTCGCATCCGCACGAATCTGGCCATCTATTGGGACCAGATCCTGATTGATCGCACCAGGGATGAACCCGCGGTGCACGTGAGCGAGGTTCCACTGGCGGGCGCGGACCTCGCGTACTTGGGCTATCCGCGATTGGTCGAGGGCCGTCCGAGGGGCAATGCGCGCTTTGACTATTCCCAGGTGAGTGCGACCGGGCCGTATGCCCGGCACGCCGGAAGCTTCACGCGGTATGGGGACGTCCATGAGCTGCTGACTGCAGCCGAAGACCGTTTTGTGATGATGGGTTCGGGGGATGAGGTGGCGCTGGAGTTCGATCCGGCCGGCTTGCCTCCCCTGCCCTCCGGTTGGAAACGCGACTACTTCTTCTACGCCGATGGCTTCACCAAGGACATGGATTTCTATGCCGCCCGGGCGTACAGCGTGGGTCCTTTGCCGTTTCACGGCATGGGCACATACCCGTATCCGCCATCGCTGGCCTATCCCAGCGACGCCACGGCGCTGGAGTATCTGCTGAACTTCAATACTAGGCTGGATCGAGGCACGACGCCGTCCAGCTTGCGATTCCAGTATGGTGAGCGCCCGCCTAGTTCGGCCGGCGGACGGGAGTCCGGGGCGGAGGTAAGCGCGGGATCGGAGCGTAGCAGGGCGGGGAAATCGCGTACGTAGTGCTTCAGGTGCCGATACCAGAAGCCGTGGAACTTGAAGCGTTCCATTTCGGCGAGGGCCTGGTCCGGCGTCCAGCCCTGGAAAGCCATGCGATAAGCGGCCACCATCACGCCGGTCCGGTCCGCGCCATGGCGGCAGTGGACGAAGACCGTGGTCTGCGGCTCAGCACGCAGCAGGCGAAGGAATTCCTCGACTTGAGATCTCTGGGGAAGGGATCTCGCACTCCAGGGAAGGCTGAGGTAGCGCATGCCCCGCGCCTCGACTGCGGCGCGCTCCTGCTGAATTCCCTCTTGGCTGGTATTCAGGTTTACGACGATCTCGACGCCCAGCGTGCGCAATGCGTCCAAGCCTTCCGGCTCCGGCTGACCGCCGCGATACAGGCGCTCGTTCACGCGTCCGAAGTTGGGCAGGCCATGCTGCTTCAGCTTGACCGCTGACGTGGCGAGATTCGTCGCAGCTATCGAAGCCTTCTGACCGCGGAGCGTAGGAACAAACAACGCGAACATCGCGGCCGCAGCAGCGATCCTGGACAGCCCGCGACCTGGAACGCAAGGGCGGCAGCGACGGAAGCGCTCGTCCATGCCGTCATTCTATCCCCGCGCTCATCTACAATGCTGCCTCGCGAGGCACGACCAGGAACGTGGAGACGGCGGAAGTCGTCATCATCGGCGGCGGGATCGTGGGATCGAGCATCGCTTATCACCTGACGGAAGCCGGGTGCCGCGATGTGCTGGTGATCGAGCGCGAGACCCATCAGGGCAAGGGCTCCACCGGAAAGAGCATGGGCGGAGTGCGAGCGCAGTTTTCGACCCCGGTCAACATTCAGATGTCGTTGTACTCCATCCCTTTCTACGCCTCGTTCGAGGAGCGGCTGGGGCATCCTTCCGGTTATCGGCCCCAGGGCTACCTGTTCGCCGCCACCAGCGACGCGCACCTGAACTACTTGCGCGCCAACTATGAACGCCAGGTGGCAATGGGACTCAAGACGGCGCGACTGATTTCCGCCGACGACATCGCACACATGTATCCCCAACTGCGTTCCGACGACATTCGCGGCGGCAGTTTCTGCTCCACAGACGGATTCGTAGACCCGTACAGCGCCATGGTGGGCTTCATGACGCGAGCTGCGGATCAGGGCGCGCGCCTGTGGCGGAATACCGAGGTCACGGGGATCAAGCGCGCCGGCGAGGGCATCTCAGGCGTGGAGACGACACGCGGCCCGGTGGCCACTCGGACCGTCGTGAACGCCGCAGGGGCATGGGCCGCGGGAGTGGCGAAGATGGCCGGAGTGGAGCTGCCCGTCGAACCCCTGCGCCGCATGCTGGTGCCCACGGAACCGTTCGACGCCTTTCCACGGACAGCGCCCATGATCATCGATATGTCGAATGGGTTTCATTTCCGCCCGGAAGGGCTCGGCTTTCTGCTGGCCTGGAATGACCCGGAAGAGACGCCGGGATTCAAGACGGACTTCGATCCCAACTTCATCGAGAAGGTGCTGACGCGCGCCGCCGGCCGGGTGCCCTGCTTCGAACAGGTAGCAGTGAATCCGAAGCGCGCCTGGGCGGGGCTGTACGAGATGACCCCGGACCATCATCCCATCTTGGGACCGGCGCCCGGCGTGCGCGGCTTGTTCCTGGCCAACGGCTTCAGTGGACACGGCGTGATGCATGCTCCGGCGACGGGGAAGATCGTCGCTGATCTGATCCTCCGCGGCAGGACTGATCTGGTGGACGCCGAGCTCCTCAACCTGGAGCGCTTCGCCGAAGGCCGGATGATTGAGGAAACGGCTGTCCTCTGATGGCCGCCATGCGTTCTGTCCGAACCCTTGTAGTTATTCCTCGCGTCCGCCAGCGGGTTCCATAATTCCCTTTCAGTAAATAGCCTTGGGGGCCACATGAGTTTCTGGCGCGGGAAAGCACTGCTGTCCTTCTTGCTTCCCGGAGGCCTCATCGTCCTGTGCGCCGGTGCGGTACTGGAAGGAAGAGGCGCTGGCTTGCCGGCAGCCGTCGCCGACTTCTATCTCTACGGCGCGCTGGTGACCGGTGCGCTTCTGAGCTGGCGTTTCCAGGCAAGGCGGGCATTTCTGGCGCTGCTGATCATGCTGGCTGCCGACCGTGGCGTCGCTGTGGCGCAATCCGTGGGCTCATCGGCCATGTTCGATCTGCTGGCCGTGTTGCTTCCTTTGAATCTGGCGATGCTCGCACTGGCGGACGATCCGGTATTCTCGCTGGAGTCGGTGGGCGTGCCGGCGGCGCTGCTGGCGGCGCAGGCCGGAGCGGTCTCGGTGGTTTCGCGATCCGAACTGGCGGGCGCGATGGAGGTAGTGCGCGAGCCGATCTTGCCGCCGCAACTACTGGCCTGGACGCATGTCCCGCAGGTTCCCTTTCTTGTCTTCCTTGCCGCAGCCCTGTTGTTCCTGCTGCGCTATCTGCTCCGCCGCCAGCCGCAGGACGGCGGGTTTTTCTGGGCCGTAGTCGCGGCGTTTCTCGCGGTGCGTACCATGGGGAACGGCAGGATTGCCACCGCCTACCTGGCCACGGCGGGCCTGGTGCTGGCCGTGAGCGTGGTGGAGACGTCGTACCGGCTCGCCTACCACGACGAACTCACCCGCCTGCCTGCGAGGCGAGCGTTGCAGCAGGCATTGGAACGCCTCGGCGATCGCTACGCGATTGCCGTGCTCGACATCGACCACTTCAAGAGCTTCAACGACGAATACGGTCACCATACCGGCGACCAGGTGCTGCGCATGGTGGCGTCCCGCATTGGGCAGGTTCGGGGAGGCGGCGAAGGTTTCCGCTACGGCGGCGAAGAGTTCGTCATCCTGTTCCCGGAGAGTTCGTTGCGGGAGGCGTATCCGCATGCCGAGGAGTTACGGAAGGTGATCGCGGCTTCGACCTTTCACGTGCGTGGTCCCGACCGCAGCCACAGAAAAAGAAAGGAGCGGCGTTCCGGCACGCGGGCGAGGGCCGGAGCTCCGATCGGACCTCGCCGGACGTCGGTGACGGTGAGCATCGGGCTGGCCGCAACCGGCACGCGGGTCCGGCAGCCGGATGAAGTGATTCGCCTGGCCGACAAGGCGCTCTATCGCGCCAAGGCAACCGGCCGCAATCGCGTCGAGGTAGCCGGCCCCTCTCGAGCCGCCGGCCGCACGCGTGAGCAGACACCGGTCGGGGCCTAGGCCGGTGGCCGCGCTACAATTGCCTGGGCGCAACCTGGCAGCCGCTGGCGCATCTTAGAGATGGCACCTTTCCCGGAGTGATTCTTCATGACAGAGAAAGCGACATTTGCAGCAGGATGTTTCTGGGGTATTGAGGCCGCGTTCCGCGAGGTTGAGGGCGTGGTGGATACGCAAGTGGGATACTCCGGGGGGCATTTCCCCAATCCCACGTACCGCGATGTGTGCAGCGATCAGACCGGGCATGCAGAAGTGGTCGAGGTCACGTTCGACCCGGCCCGGGTTTCCTACAACCAGTTGCTCGAGCTTTTCTGGAAAATACACGACCCGACGCAGTTGAACCGACAGGGACCGGACTACGGGTCCCAGTATCGCTCCGCGATTTTCTTCCATTCACCGGAGCAGGAAGCCGCAGCGCGGGCCTCGAAGGAACAACTGCAGAAATCGGGACGCTTTTCGCGGCAGATCGTGACCAAGATCGAGCCGGCGGCCACGTTCTACCGCGCCGAGGAATATCACCAACGATACCTGGAGAAGCGCGGCGCGAAGGCCTGCCACTTCTAGGCAGAAGCGGTCACTTCTTGAAGAGGTTCTCGAAGGCCCGGCGGGCGTCGTCAGGACTGGCACTGGGAACGGCGCCCGAGCCGGCGCTGGTTTCACGCTCCACCCGCACCTGGAGCTCGAAGAACGGGCATTCGTTGTGGGCGTCCTTTTGCGGGATGCGCTCGGGAATGGGCTTGGAACACTCGAAGCGGCTGCCCGTGTCGAAGAAGGAGCACTGCTTGCAGGCGTGCAGGGCCGCGCCACACTTGGGGCATTGACCCCTCGGATCGACCTCGGGACCCAGGACGGTTCCGCACTGCGCGCAGCGGGAGATGGCCCGTTTGCCGGGCATCTGCAGCGCCCGCGGCCCGAAGGTTTCTTCTTTCTTCTTGGGCTTTTCCTTGGGCGCGCCCCTTTCCTCAGAGCGGTCCATGTAGCCACGCTGGCGGTATTTGCGTTCTGACATCGGCGGCCTCCTTCCGTCGAACGACGGTGTACGGCCTACGGGGAGGATTCGCTGCGCGCCGGAACGCGACCACTCCGGCGAGCGCCTTGTTACTTCGATTCTACCGGCGCGCCTTGCGTGCCCGTTCTGCAGGTTCGCTTTCCGCCGCGGCTGCGCCATCACCGGAAGCGGAGCGCGCCGGCTTCTTGGCCTGCGCCAGGCTCATCTTCAGAGCTTCCAGGATGTCCACGACCGGAGCCAGCCGCTCCGGCGCAGCCACTTCCACCGTCTCGTGCCCCTCGACCTTGGCCCGGATGAGCGCCTTCAGGTTCTCGCGATAATCGTCCTTGAACTTCTCCGGCTGGAACGGCCCGGCCAGCGACTCGATGAGGTTGATGGCGAGGTCCAGCTCCTTCTCTTTGACGAGGGAGGAGTTGGTGCGGAACTCATCCACCTTGCGGATCTCGTCGACGTAATACAGCGTGTGCATCAGGATGCCTTGTTCGCCCGGCCGCAACAGAACCACATGCTCGCGGTTGTGCATGGCCACTTTGGCCAGCGCCACATAGCCCGTGCGACGCAGCGCCTCGAACAGGAGCGCATACGGCTTCTCGCCGGCCTCTTCCGGGGCCATGTAGTAGGAGCTCTCGTAGTACAACGGATCGACTTCCGACGACTTCACGAACTCCAGGATCTCCATGGTCTTGGCGGTCTTGGGCGCGACCTTCTTGATGTCCTCATCGGGCACCACGACGTACTTGTCCTTCTCGTACTCGAAGCCCTTCACGACGTCGGTGCGGGCGATGGGCTTATCCTCCAGCGCGCAATAGAGTACGTTCTTCACCCGCGAGTGGTCTTCCTTGTGAAGCTGGTTGAAGCTGACCGTTTCGCTGCGTGCCGCGCTGTACAATCGAACGGGAAGCGAAACCAGGCCGAATGTAAGATGCCCTTTCCAAACCGTGCTGGCCATGTAACCTCAGGGAACCGGGGGTCTTCGGGGGAAGTTCACCCTATATCATACCCATCCTAGCGCTTCAAGATTACCCCATGTCACTAGATGAATACCTGCGGAAAAGGGTTTTCGAGCAGACACCTGAACCGCGTCCTTCTAAGGGTCGGGGAGCGGGCAACCGCTTTTATGTCCAACGACATACGGCGCGACGGCTGCATTACGACTTCAGGCTGGAATACGAAGGTACACTGAAGTCCTGGGCGGTCCCCAAGGGGCCGACGCTCGATCCCAAAGAAAAACGCCTGGCCGTGATGGTGGAGGACCATCCGCTGGAATACGGCGAGTTCGAGGGCACCATCCCGGAGGGAAACTACGGAGCGGGCGGCGTCCTGTTGTGGGACCGCGGCACCTATACCTGGCTCGGGGACAAGCCTCCCGCCGAACAATGGCAGCGCGGCGACCTGAAGTTCCAACTGCACGGCGAGAAGCTGATGGGTGACTTTGCCCTGGTGCGGATGAAGGGCCGCGGCAAGAAGAACGAGTGGCTGCTCATCAAGAAGAAGGATTTTGCGGCCCGCCCCGGCTGGGACGCCGAGGACGACCTGCGCAGCGTGGCCAGCGCGCCGGAAGACCTGGCGAGCATCCCGGGCGCGGTGCGGGCGGCCATGCCCGAGCGCATCACCCCCATGCTGGCCATGATCGGCCAGAGCTTGCCCGAAGGCGCCGAGTGGGTTTACGAAGTCAAGTGGGACGGCGTGCGCGTACTGTGTTTTCTCCAGGACGGGAAGGTGCGCCTGGTTTCGCGCAGCGGCCGTCCCATGGACGCTCAGTATCCGGAACTGGTCGATCTGGCGCCCTGGGTGAAGGCGGAGTCGGCCATTGTGGATGGCGAGATTGTGGTATTGGACGAGCAGGGCCGTCCGAGTTTTTCGTTGCTGCAGCCGCGCATGATGGCGGGCGCCAGTGCGGCCGGCAAGCTTGCCCGCTCACAGCCGGTAATTTTGTTCGCTTTTGACCTGCTGTACTGTGACGGCGTCGACCTGCGCGGTACAGCGCTCGTCGAACGCAAGCGAGTGCTCTCCGGCATCCTGCGGCCAGGCGGTCCGGTGCGCTACTCCGAGCATTTTGTGGGCCACGGAGCCGAACTGATGCAGGCGGCGCGCGGCACGGGCCTGGAGGGCATCGTCGCCAAGCGCGCCCTCAGCCCTTATCAGCACCGCCGCAGTCCCGACTGGCTCAAGCTCAAGGTGCAAAGCCAGCAGGAGTTTGTCATCTGCGGCATGCTCGCGGGGGAGCGGAAGCCATTCGGCTCACTGGTCCTGGGCTATTTCGATGAGGGCAAGCTTCATTGGGCTGGCAATGTCGGCTCCGGCTTCGACGGCAAGACCCTGGAGCTCGTCGGCCGCCTGCTGGAGCCGCTGGTGCAGAAGAAGAGTCCGCTGAGCGAGCCTCCGGAAGCCCTGAACGGAGTCACCTGGGTCAAGCCGGAGGTCGTGTGCACGGTCAAGTTCGCTGCCTGGACTCCGGAGGGACGGCTGCGCGCGCCCGTGTTCCTGGGAATCCGAACGGATGTCCCCCCGGATCAGTGCGTCCGCGAGGAATCCGGAACCCTGGTCGAGCCCGCCGCGGCGGCGAAGCCCGTGCTACTGCCGGCGGGCGGACCGGAAGAAGTAGCCCTGCAGGTCGACGGACGCCGGCTGAAGTTCACGCACCTGAGCAAGGTCTTCTTCCCACGCGAGGGATATTCCAAGCGCGATCTCATCAACTATTACGACGCCGTCGCCGAGTTGCTGGTGCCTCACTTGAGCGGCCGGCCGCTCACGCTCAAACGGTACCCCGACGGCATCGAAGGCGAGCACTTCTTCCAGAAGGAAGCGCCCGCCGGCATCCCCGCGTGGATGCGGGTCGAGCCCGTCCGTTTCAGTGACGACCAGGAGCCCACGCGCTTCGTGCTGTGCGAAGACCGGCCCAGCCTTCTGTGCCTCGCCAACCTGGGATGCATCGACCAGAACCCCACCATGAGCCGCGTGGGCTCGATTGACCAACCCGACTTCATCCTGATCGATCTGGATCCCAGCGACTGCGGATTCGATCGCATTGTGGAGGCCGCGCAGCTCATCCGCCGGAAGCTCGGGCAAGTGGGCCTGGAGGGATATCCCAAGACGACCGGGGGAGACGGCATGCATATCTATGTGCCGGTCGAGCCGGGCTACACCTTCGAGCAGACACGGACGTTCGCCGAAGTACTGGCCCGCCTGGTGGCCAGCGAACGGCCCGACCTGTTCACAACGCCGCGAGCCGTCTCACGTCGAGAGAAAGGTAAGGTGTACTTCGACCACCTGCAAAACGGGGAGGGCAAGACCATCTCTGCGCCCTACGTGCTGCGTGCGTATCCCGGAGCACCGGTGGCGACGCCCCTGGCCTGGCGCGAGGTCGCGCCCGGCCTTTCTCCCGGGCGTTTCCACCTGGGCAACGTGCTCGACCGCTTCCAGCGGCTGGGAGACATCTTCCGGCCGGTGCTGACCCAGCCGCAGAGCCTGGAGGAGCCGCTCGAAAAGCTGGCCGAACTGGTGCACGCCGCTGCAGGGCGAGGTCAGATGAACAAGAAGTGAGCCAAAACTTTTTCCCTTGCACCACGAACCCTGAGGAGTCTTCGAATGAGTGAGAAAGTCAGAAAGAGCGATGCGGAATGGCGTCAGGTTCTCACACCGGAGCAGTTCGAAGTCACGCGGCGGAAGGGGACGGAGCGCGCGTTCACCGGCGAATATCACGACTGTCATGACGAGGGCGTGTACCGATGCGTCTGCTGCGGTGCGGAACTGTTCACCTCCGACGCCAAGTTCGACTCCGGCACCGGCTGGCCCAGCTTCTTCCGCCCCGCCTCGGAGGACGCCGTGGAAACGGAAGAGGACGACAGTTTCTTCATGCGTCGTACGGAAGTCCTGTGCAGCCGGTGCGATGCGCACCTTGGCCACGTGTTTCCCGACGGTCCCAGGCCCACCGGCCTGCGCTATTGCATCAACTCGGCCGCGCTCAAGCTGGAAAAGAAGGGCGACGTGGAATAGTCCAACGGAGTTGATCGACCTGCCGCAACTGGTTCGGATGTGCTACGTCCGGGAGAAGCGTCTCGAGATTCTGGGCGCAGGCGAACACGTGCTGTACCGGCGGCCGACGGAAGCGTGATGAGCAACTGGGAGCTGCTTCCCACCCCGTCCTATAAAGCCTTCAAGCGGGGTTTTCGCGATGGCTTCGAGGGCCGGACACGAGCGACAGACGTGGATGCTGAGGTGAGCGCCGACTACGAGTCCGGCTTCGGTCACGGAAGCCGGGAAGGCAAGCGACTGCCGTGCGGGTAGCGTTATGCGTCGCGGGCTTCCAGCAGAGTGTTGTACTCGCCGGCGGCGCGGAACTTGATTTCCATCCGCTTCCCCTTGGGCAGCGCGTTGCGGACGTCGCCTGCGAAGATCATCTGCTCGTGGCCGGCGCCGTCGCGCACCAGCGTGACCAGCGACTTGTTCGGCTGGCCCACCGGCGCTTCGAAATAAAGGACGTTCTCCACTCGGGCGCGGATGGTGTGTGTCCCCTCGGCCGCAGCGGCCATGGGCACGGGAGCAGCGATCGCGGCACGCGCCGGGGTCGTGGTGCCGGCCTCTTCTTTTCTCTTCCCGCCCGGCCGACCGGGCAGCAGGCCCTTCTGTCGCAGGTCGAGGAAGGCGTTCAGACCGAAGATGCCGGAGATGGTCACCAGGATCAGGCTGGTGAACAAACCGTCCACCGTGACCCTCTCGACCGTCGCCAGCAGGAAACCGGCCATGATGAGCGGCAGAACCGCCAGCAGGATGGAAATAATCAATGTTCCCATGGGGAATTTCGAATTCTCTCTGGCCTTGGATTTTACCTCACGGCGTCACTCGGCCAAGCTTCAAATAGCCCATCGGTTCAACGCCGAACGCGTCGGCCACACGGTTGAAGAAGGCGAACAGCGCCATGATGTAGACGCCCTCGGCGATCTGCTCCTCGCTCCAGCCGTGCCGGCGCAGCTTTTCCACGTCACCCTGCGTGACACGGTAGGCTGCCTCGCTCACCAGTTCGGCGAATTCCAGAAGCGCCCGCTCGGCGTCGGACACAGGAGCGGCGTCCAAGTCTCCTGCCGCCAGCGCCTGCACCACCTTCTCATCGGCTCCCTGTTCCCGCAGGAAGTAGGCGTGCGAGTCCACTCAATACGGACAGTGGTTGATGGCTGAAACATAGGTGGCGATCATCTCCTTGGTGCGGCGAGTAAGATGCCCCTCGGAGAAGTGCACGCAGTCGGAGAACTCGATCACCTGCCGCAGGAAGTCGGGACGTGCGCTAAAACACTTGAGGATGCCCGGCACCATTCGCCGTCCGCGTTTCTTCCGCCACTCGTCATAGACCTTCGCAACCTCGCCGGTGGCCTCCGCATCTTCCACTACCCTGATCTTGGTCATGCTGTCGTGATCCCCCTCTCAGCGTTCTAGGATAGGGGTGTAGTGTAGCGGCCATTGCCGGATGGCTCTTGCCTTTTTGTCACGGCCTGCAATGATGCCCAAGGTCGACCCATGGGTGAGGAGATCATGGAACGTCACATTCGCTGGAGCGACATCAAGCCGGAAGCCTTGAGCCCGTTGCTGGAACGCCAGTTCGTCACCACCCAGAACGTGACCCTGGCCCGCTTCCGGCTGCGCAAAGGCGTGGTGATTCCCGAGCACAGCCACGTCAACGAGCAGCTCACCAGCGTCCTTGAGGGTGCGCTCAAGCTCATCTTTCCCGGACGCGAGGTCGTGGTGCGGGCCGGCGAAGTAGCCTGCATCCCGCCTCACCTGCCGCATGCCGCGGAGGCGATGGAGGATACGATCGTCCTTGACGTCTTCAGTCCTCCCCGCGCCGACTGGCTTCAGGGCGACGATGCCTATCTGCGGGGAACCAGCAAGTAGCGAGCGGCCGCGGTTGCTCCCTCGGGCGCCTTCCTGTAAGGTCTAGGCGATGGTTCGCTGTGCCTGCCGGGTAGTCTTCCTCGCGATTCTGACGCTGCCCCCGGCTTCTCCGCTCTCGGCAGCACAGAATGCGGGCGCGCTGGCCGCCGAGGGCCGGCGCGCACTCGACGCCGGCGACCCCGGCACGGCGATGGCCAGGCTCGAGGAAGCGTATCGCCTGTCGCCCGCCGACCCAGGGATCGCGCGCTCTCTGCTGCTGGCGTGTCTGCAGGGCAGGCGTCCCGACCGGGCGGCAGTGCTGGGAGCCGACGCGGTGGGGCGCTGGCCCCGGGACCCGGGCTTTCGTCATCTGCTGGGCCTGGCGTATTTCCAGACCGGCCGCAATCAGCCGGCTCTTGAGCAGTTGACCGAGGCGGCGCTGCTCGCGCCGCGCAGCGCAGACATCCATCATGATCTGGCGCTCGTCTATCTCGCCGAACGGCAGTACGCGCCCGCGGCCGACCATCTTGAAAGAGTCATCACGCTGAGCCCGCGCTCGGCCATTGATCACGTCCTGCTGGGACGCGCGTACCTCAATTCCAACCGCACGCTCGACGCCATCCGCGTATTCCGCAGAGCGCTCGCGCTCGACCCGCGCCTGCCCCTGGGCCACTATCATCTCGGCTTCGCCTACGGCGCCCTGGGCCGGAACCAGGAAGCCATGGCTGAATACCGCAAGGAACTGGCCCAGCGTCAGGATAATCCCGAGGTCTTCTATCAGTTGGGCCACACTTTGCTCGAATCCGGCGAATGGAAGGAAGCCGCACAACATCTGGAACGTGCGGTCGCACTCGATCCTGCGAGCCAGGCCGCGCACTACGACCTGGGCAAGGCGCGGCTGCTGCTGGGCGACGTGGAAAGAGCGATCGCCGCGCTCCGGCGGGCGCTCGAACTCGATCCCAAGGACGCCAGTTCGCACTTTCAGTTGGCCCGTGCGCTGGAAAAGTCCGGGCGCATAGAGGAGGCGCAGCAACACCTCGCCCGCTTTCAGGACCTGAAGGCGCAGCAACAGCAGAGCGGGGGAATGGCCACGGGACGGGTCCGCGAATGAGGCAAGTCCTCGGCCGCCTGATGCTGATCGCCGGCATCGCTCCGGTGCTTTGCGCGCCCACACGCGCCCAGGTGGCACGCAAGCCCCAGCCACGTCCTTCCGCCGCGCAGACGGTATTCGAGGACGTGACCGCGAAAGCGGGAATCCGGTTTCATCTCACCTGCGGCTCCACCCAGAAGCTCTACATCCTGGAGACGCTCTGCGGGGGCGTAGCTCTTTTCGATTATGACCGCGACGGTTGGACCGACATTTTTCTGGTCAACGGTTCGACCCTGGAGGCACTGCGCAACGGCCAGCATCCGGGCAGCAAGCTGTATCGCAACAACCGGGATGGCACTTTCACGGACGTGACTGATGCCGCGGGGCTCACCGCGGCCGGCTGGGGGCATGGCGCCGCCGTGGGCGATTTCGACAACGACGGCTGGCCGGACCTCTATGTCACTTATTTCACCGGGGGCCGGCTGTTCCGCAACACCGGCAAGGCCGCCTTCGCGGATGTCACCGCCGCCGCGGGCGTGGGCAACGAAGGCCGGTGGGGAACCAGTGCCGCCTTCGGCGACTACGACCACGACGGTTTTCTGGACCTCTATATCGCCAACTACGTGGACCTCGATCTCGACCGCCTGCCGGCCTTCGGGAGCGGCCCTTTCTGCCAGTATCGGGGCATCGCGGTTTCCTGCGGACCGCGCGGACTCGCGGGGTCGCGCGACCGCCTCTACCGCAACAACGGCGATGGCACCTTCACCGACGTCACCGAGAAACTCAAGATCGACCCGCAGGCTTACTACGGGCTGGGAGTCATCTGGGGCGATGTCAACGGCGATGGCTGCCAGGATGTCTACGTCGCCAACGATTCCTCACCCAGCTTGTTGTATCTCGGCGACTGCAAGGGCGGCCTGAAGGAAACGGGCATCACCGCAGGTGTGGCCTACAGCGAGGATGGCCGCGAGCAAGCCGGCATGGGCGTCGACCTGGGCGACTACGACAACGACGGCCGCCCCGACCTCGCCAAGACCAATTTTTCGGACGACAGCAACAACCTCTACCGCAACAACGGCGATGGCAGCTTCACCGATATGGCCGGGCCTTCCGGCTTCGGGCCGGTCAGCGTCCCTTTGCTCGGCTTCGGGGTGCGTTTCTTGGACTTCGATAACGACGGGTGGAAGGATGCCTTCGTGGCCAACGGCCACGTCAATCCCCAGGTGGACCAGCATTCATTTGGTGTGACCTACGCCCAGCGCAGCTTGCTGTTCCGGAACCTGGGCAACGGACGGCTGGAGGAGATAGGCGAGCGTGCCGGACGCGCGCTCGCGGGCAAGCGCGTCAGCCGCGGCCTGGCCGTCGCCGATTTCGACAACGATGGGCGCCTGGACCTCCTGCTCACCAACCTGGATGATTCTCCCACGCTCCTGCGCAACGTGGCTCGAGGTTCCGGCCATTGGCTGAGGCTCCGGACGATAGGCGCCAAGTGCAACCGTGATGCTTTTGGAGCTCGCATCGAAGTCACTACCGGCGCGCTCGTCCAATCGGACGAGGTTCGCGCGTCCAGCAGCTACCTTTCCTCCAGCGATACCCGGCTGCATTTCGGGTTGGGCAAATCCAGCCGAGCCGATCGCATCGTCGTCCGCTGGCCCTCGGGTGCGACCGACACCCTGCGCGACGTGCCCGCCGATCAGGAAATCGTCATAGAAGAAGGAAAGGGAATCGTGCCGGTTCCTTCACAGGAGACGGCCACGTCCGCCGGGCAATCTGTCCCTGCGGAGCGCCGTCCCGTCCCAAAGTTGTAGCCAACCTCCTCATTCCGGGGAAAAGTGCGCGCCTGAACATCGGAAATCGGGAGAGGTGTATCCGGGGCACGGTGTTCTCGAACAACGACCTTAAGAGTCGAAAGGGGATTCGGTATGAAGCAACGTAACGTTGCGCTTGCAGTCCGCTGCTTTTGCCTGTTTTTGGCACTGACCTTCACCTTCACGGCGGCCGCCCAGATCCAGAACGGCCACTTCACCGGCCTGGTAACGGACCCGTCCGGCGCCGCCATCCCCAATGCCACCGTCAAGATCACCAACACCGGCACCGGCTTGACGACCACCGTGACCACGAACGAGGCCGGCATCTACAACGCCCGCGAACTTCCGCCCGGCCCGTACAACCTGGAGGTCGAGGCCTCAGGTTTCAAGCGCGCCACCAGTTCGTCGCTGACCCTGAACGCCGGAACCATTCAACGCGCCGACTTCAAGATGCAGATCGGTCAGGCATCCGAAACGGTCGAGGTGACCGATGCTGCGCCTCCGGTCAACACCGTGGATTCCAAGCTGGCGGCCACGGTGAATTCCACCCAGATCCAGAACCTGCCGCTCAACGGCCGCAACGTCTACGACCTCATCCAGCTCGCTCCGGGCGCGGTCAACGTGCGCGGCGTCGTGGCGGAGAACGGGGCCAACACGGTCGTCAACGGCTTGCGTGAGAATTTCAACGGCTTCCTGCTTAACGGCGTATCGAACAAAGGGCTGAGCGGCGGCGCCGTGAACCAGCCGGTGGAAGACACCGTGCAGGAATTCCAGCTTCTCACCCTGAACATGTCGGCGCAGTACGGCAACAGCGCCGCTTCCATCACCAATCTGGTGAGCAAGTCGGGCACCAACAGCTTCCATGGCAGCGCCTGGTGGTTCAACCGCAACGACGTGTTCGATGCCAATTCGTTCTTCCTGAACCAGCAGGGCATTGAAAAGCAGCCGCTCCGCTTCAATCAATACGGCGGCACTTTCGGCGGCCCCATCAAGAAGGACAAGCTGTTCTTCTTCGTGTCCTACCAGGGGGATCGGTTCCGCGAGTCGGCGCCGCCCACCGTGCTGCAGGCGGAATCCCAGGCATGGCGCAACGCGGTGATTGCCGCGCTGCCGAACTCCACCGCCGCCCTGCTATACAGCAACTTTGCTCCCACCGTGGCCGGCACTCCCGCCGGGACGTTGGCTGATTATGTTGCCAGCGGCGTGTCCGGTTCGGGATTCGGCAGCCTTGCCGACTATCTGTGCCAGGACAACAGCAGCCCGGCGATCGCGTCCGCCATCGCCAACGTGATCGGCGTCACGGCGCAGGACCAGGCTGACCTGACCGCCGCCGGCTGTAGCGTGATTCCGGGGCTGCAAGCCGGGACCTTCGACCGTTCGCTGCCGTTCCTGGTCAACACACTGGCCTTCAACGGCTCGCAGGACCAGACCAGCTTCGGCACCGGCACCGGCAACCTGTTCAACGGCTACGAGGCCTCGGCGCGCATTGACTACAACATCGGCGTCAACGACCGGCTGTTCACCCAGTTCAACTGGAATCGCATCAACAACTCGTTCGGACCGCCGAACGGCAACAACAGCGCGGGCCGGGGGCCGGCGTTTTTGAATCCATCGCGCCAGATCACGCCCAACTTCCAGTTCAATTACATCCACACCTTCAGTCCCACGGTGCTGAACGAGTTCCGCGCCGGCTACAGTTCGCTGGTACAGACGGTGAAGACCGCCCTGCCGGGCGTGCCCGACCTGCGCTTCGACGACGGACTGATGGGCTTCGGCTCCTATAACGGCTATCCCCAGTTCTTCAAGGAGCACGTCTACACCTATTCCGACATGGTTTCCGTCAACCACGGGAACCACAACCTCAAGATTGGCGGGGAGGTCCGGCGGAATATCGAAAACAGCGAATTCAACGTGGCCCGCCCGTCGTACTACTTCTTCGATGCCCTGTTCTTTGCCGCCGATTCCCCCTACAGCGAGACGGCGGGCGTCGATCCGGGCATCATCTCCGGACAGCCGGCGCAACTGGCTTCCAACAACCGCCACTGGCGGAACGTGGAGCTGGGCTTCTACATCCAGGACGACTGGAAAGTCACGCGCAACCTGACGCTCAACCTCGGTCTTCGCTACGACCTCTATAGCCGGCACACGGAGCTGGATGGCCTGGTGACCACGTTCCTGAAGGGGCCGGGCCGGGCCGAGATTGACGACATCACCACCGGTGCCGGGCAGATTCACGACGCCAACGCTCCGGCCGGCGGCGCGGGTTGCAGCGATCCTGTCACCCAGATTCCGCTGGCGCAGTTGGCAGGAGTTTGCGGGCCGGGCGGTTTTGCGGCGGCTGAGACTTTGGGCGGCGCCGACCACAACAACTTCGGTCCGCGGGTCGGCTTCGCCTGGGACGTATTCGGCAACGGCCGAACGTCCCTGCGCGGCGGCTACGGCATTTCCTATGAGGGCACGCTGTATAACCCGCTCTCGAACTCCCGCTGGAATCTGCCGTTTTACTCCTTCAACGCCGCGGTGAACTTCCTGGCTGGAGGAACGGACACTGTGGTCTACGGGCCGCAGAATCCGGGCGAACTGCCGAACTTTGACGGTCCCGCCACCAACCCCGGCCAGGGCGTGGGCGCGCAGGCCGTAGGCAACCTGTCGGGATGGGTGGCTACCAATCCCAACGCGGCGTTCCTTACCGGCATCATCTACCCGGAAGGCATCCGCGATCCCTACGTCCACAACTGGTTTTTCGGCATCCAGCACGAGGTTGCAAGCAAGCTGGTGCTGGAGCTCAACTATGTCGGCACGGCTGGACACAAGCTGTTCCGCGCCGAGAACGTGAACCGCATCGCCGGTGGCCGCCTGCCGGCCGGCACCTGCACCACCGACAACTTCGGCCGCACGCTGTGCAGTCAGGTAGATGCCCTGAACCCGCTGGGACGCCTCAACCCCAACTACGGCACGTTGCGTGTCTGGAAGAACGTGGTGAATTCCAGCTACAACGCTCTGCAGGCCGGGTTGCGCAAGCAAATGAGCAAGGGCCTGATGTTCAACGTGGCCTACACCTGGAGCCACTCCATCGATGGCGGCTCCACCTGGCACAGCGGCGCCACCACCTCCAACCAGCAGGCGGGCGGAGAAGGCTTTACCACGGACCAGACCATCCCCGGTCTGGATCGCGGGAACTCCATCTTCGATATCCGCCACCGCTTTGTGGCCAACTTCGTGTATGAGCTTCCTTTCTTCAAGGGGCGCGGAGGAGCGCTCGAGGCGGTCTTCGGCGGCTGGCAGTGGAACGGCATTGTCAGCTACCAGACCGGCGCGCACTGGAGTCCGTTCGACCGGCGTAACCGCGCCCTCTCGGGCGATTGTTCGCAGGCGGGCATCCTGGCCGGTCTGTGCCTCAACGATGCCGGTGACTTCAACCTGGATGGAGAACGCAACGACCGTCCGAACGCCATCGCGAACAACTTCAGTCCCTCACACTCGCAGTGGGCGAACGGCTGGGGCCCGCAGTTCCAGATCGGCGGAGGATTCTTCAGCACGCCGTGTTTGGGCTGCGTCGGCAACCTCGGCCGCAACACCTTCGTCGGCCCCGATTTCTTCGGCGTCGACATGTCGTTCTTCAAGAACATCCGCCTGACCGAGCGGGTCGGACTGCAGTTCCGGGCGGAGATGTTCAACCTCTTCAACCGGGTGAACTTCCAGCTTCCCGGAGCCAGCGGCGCCACCAACCTCAGGGTGAACGCCGGGAACTTCGGACAGGCAGGGGGGACGTTCAACCCGCGCAACATGCAGTTCGGACTAAAGCTGAGCTTCTAGGTCCACGTCACTTCCCAGGCCCGGCAGGTGCTGCAGCCGGGCCTGGGGCTGCCTCCGCATACCGCATTCCATCCTCGGAATCCAGGCTACAGAAGCCTCCCCGTCCCTGACACTCTTCACTCAAGCGGGGGATGTGTCGGTGGCGCAAAAGGGGTGTGTTTGTTGTGGGTGAACGCCTTCCATCCCGACTGGGTGGCGCTTTGAACCTGCAAACAAGCCACTTAGCCCACAGCTGCGTTGAAAATATGAAATCTGGTATGTGACGCGACGATGGCCTCCCTTAAACTGTAGTGGACAAGTTCATAAGCTTAACTAACTCTTTTGTTTTCAACGTGCAAACTTAGGTCTGTCACATGCATGTGTGACGGCAGGCTTTCTAGGCTTGTTGTGTCCATTTTGGGGTACCCAACCTTAACCGTATGTTTAGAACCGACCCCGGATCCACCTCCGGGAGGGGGTAACGGTAAATGAGAATGCACAAGGGAGTGCGATTTAGCCTGGTGCTGGTGGCCGTACTGACGTTTGCCACCGCCGCCGTGGCCCAGGTGCAGAACGGGCAGATCACCGGCACGGTCACAGACCCGACTGGCGCCGCCCTGCCCAACGCCAAGGTGACGGCGACCAACGTCGGCACCGGCCTGACCACCACCGCGGAAACCAGCAACACTGGCAGCTACCTGATCCGCGAGCTGCAGATTGGCACCTACAAGGTGACGGTCGAAGCCGCTGGCTTTAAGACCTCGAGCAAGACAGGCGTCGAGGTGAACGCCGGCGTCACTTACCGGCTGGACATCAAACTGGAAGTCGGCGGGGCCACGGAAGTGGTCGAAGTGACCGAGGAAGCAGCCCCGGTCAACACCGTCGATTCCAAGCTGGCCGCTACCGTCGGCTCCACACAGATTCAGAACCTGCCGCTGAACGGTCGCAACGTGTTTCAGTTGCTTCAGCTCGCACCCGGCGCGGTGAACGTTGATTCAGTCGTCACTGAGAACGGTGAGGACGCGGTGGTGAACGGGACGCGTCTGAACTTCAACGGATTCCTCATCAACGGCGTTTCCAACAAGGGCCTGAGCGGCGGAGCCATCAACCGTCCTATTGAGGATACGGTGGCCGAGTTCCAGCTCCTGACCCTCAACAACTCCGCACAGTACGGCAACAGCGCCGGCTCGGTCACGAACCTGGTAACCAAGAGCGGTACCAATGCTTTCCATGGCAGCGCCTGGTGGTTCGTACGCAATGACGTGTTCGACGCCAAACCCTTCTTCGCCAGCGAGGCGGGCGATCCAGCGGCTCCTTGCAACCAGGGTGGCGACGCTCCAAACTTCCTCAAGTGCCCGCTGCGCTTCAACCAGTTCGGCGGCACTTTCGGCGGGCCCATCCTGAAGGACAAGCTGTTCTTCTTCCTGTCCTATCAGGGCAACCGCTTCCGCACC
Organism: Terriglobales bacterium; assembly: GCA_035573675.1. Lineage (NCBI taxonomy): Bacteria > Pseudomonadati > Acidobacteriota > Terriglobia > Terriglobales > Terriglobales bacterium. The sequence continues at coordinate 81,934 of DATMAB010000012.1, read as the reverse complement.
TTCAGCAATCCTGTGCCGGTCACGCTTGAAGGTCCGGAGTTCCGTTCGGCCGTGCTCTCGACGTTCGGACCCGGTACTGCCGGTGGTGGAGCGAATGGTTCTGTTTCTGCCTTGCTGTATGGCGATTTCCTTCCCTTCGCTCAGGGCAACCCCATCGGCAGTTTCAACGACCTGGTTGGCGATGGGTACTTCGGTCTCTGTCCTGACTTCACTGGCAACGCTGTAACGAGCGCCAATATCGCGAACCTGATTGGCGTGACCGCGGCGGACCAGACAGCATTGGCAGCCGCAGGTTGCACGACAATCCCGGCCATCCAGGCTCCTCTGGGGAGTTTCAGTCGCACCGCCAACTACCTCTATGAGGGACTCAACATCGCCCCCAGCAGGTTGCAGGCCAATCTGCGGGACGGCAACGAGTACTCGGCCCGCATCGACTGGAACGTGGGGACGAATGACCGCATCTTCGCCCAGTTCGCCTACGGACAGCAGAACGACATCCTGGGCGGCACCACCGGCGGTCGCGGTTTTACCAATCCCACCCGCTTCACTTTCCCTAACGGGCAGTTCAACTACATCCACACCTTCAGCCCCACCATCCTGAACGAATTTCGCTTCGGGTACGCGGGCAGCTACTCGCGTTACGTCGCTGGCATTCCCGGTGTGCCTTCCATCTACATCACAGATGGCACGATGGGCTTCGGCTCCTACAACGGCTACCCGCAGTTCTTCAAGGAGCACATCTACAGCTACGCCGACATGGTTTCCATCACCAAGGGGAACCACAGTCTGAAGATCGGTGCGGACATCCGCCGCAACATCGAGAACAGCGAGTTCAACGTCGGTCGGCCGTCGTACTACTTCATCGACCCGTTGCACTTCGCTGTGGATGCTCCGTACGGAATCGTGGCTGGTGTAGACCCAGGAATCGTCTCCGGCAACCCAGCGCACCTTTCCAGCAACATCCGGCACTGGCGCAACTGGGAGTATGGGTTCTACTTCCAGGATGACTGGAAGGTGACCCGTAACCTGACCCTGAATCTGGGTATCCGTTACGACTTGTATGCGCGTCATAACGAGTTGAACGAACTCGAAACCACGTTCCTGCTCGGACCGGGCAATAACCTGGTGGATGACGTCACCACGCATGCCGGACAGATCCGCGATGCCAACATCCCTGCGGGCTCTCCTGGGTGCGACGACCCTGTTACCCAGATCCCGTTTGCGCAGTTGGCCGGGGTCTGCGGTCCGGGCGGTTTCTCTCCGGCGGACTCGCTGGGTGCGGGCGACCACAATAACTGGGGTCCGCGCGTCGGCTTCGCCTGGGACGTGTTCGGCGACGGCAAGACCTCCCTGCGCGGCGGCTACGGCATCTCCTACGAGGGCACGCTGTACAACCCGCTCTCCAACTCCCGCTGGAACCTGCCGTACTATTCGTTCAACCTCGCGTTCACGGCTGACACGGGAGGAGGACCCGAAGCCCCGTACGGTCCTCAGACCGGTGGCGGTACCTGCCCGCAGTGTGCGGTGGCTCCTTCCTATACCGGCGACGCAGACCCGAACAACTTCCAGGGTAACCCGGGTGACGCAACCGCCGTGGGCAACATCCAGGCCTGGAATCCTACCAATCCGAACCTGGGCTTCCTGACCGGAATTGTTCTGCCGGAAGGCATCCGCGATCCCTACGTGCAGAACTGGTTCTTCGGCATCCAGCGGGAGCTGGCTCCCAAGTGGGTGCTTGAGGTGAACTACGTCGGCACCAAGGGAACCAAGCTGTTCCGCGCCGAGCAGATCAACCGCGTTCCGGGAAGTGCCCTGGCTCCTGGTACGACGGTGGTCGATATCTTCGGCCGTACACTAACCGGTACGGGTGGCCGGCTCAACCCCAACTATGGACGTCTGCGCAACTGGCGAAACTCGGTGAGTTCTGCCTATAACGCTTTGCAGGCCTCGCTGCGCAAACAGATGTCCAAGGGCCTGACCTTCACCTTCAATTACACCTGGAGCCACTCGCTCGATGGTGGTTCGACCTGGCACAGTGGCGCCACCAGCGCCAACGGTGCAGCCGCGGGTGAAGGCTACACCACCGACATGACGCTGCCGGATTTGGATCGCGGCAACTCGATCTTCGACATCCGGCACCGCATCGTCTTCCACTATGTGTGGGAGATGCCCTTCTTCAAGGGGCGCGGCGGATTCGTCGAGGCGGTGTTCGGTGGATGGCAGCTCAACGGCATCATGAGCTACCAGACCGGCGCTCACTGGAGTCCGTTCTGCAGCAGCCGCGGTGCGTGTGACTTTAACCGGGACGCAGAGGCCAACGAGCGGCCGAATTCCATCTTCCCGTCGTTCGATTCCGCTACCCACAATATGTGGGCCAACGGCTTCGGCGCCGCGCAGTGGCGATTCCCCACAGGCTCGGTGTTCTCTGCTCCGCCTCTTGGCAGCCCGGGGAATCTGGGTCGCAACACGTTCGTAGGCCCGAACCTGTGGGTTTGGGATCCCTCGGTGTTCAAGAACTTCAAGATCACGGAGCGGGTGGGGCTGCAGTTCCGCGCCGAGTTCTTCAACGCCTTCAACCGGACAAACTTCCAGCTTCCCGGCGCCCAGGGTGCCGGTAACAACGAGATCCGCAGGGCGAACTTCGGTAAGTCCGGCGGTACGTTTAACCCGCGCAACCTGCAGTTCGGCTTGAAGCTGACCTTCTAGTTGAGCGGTGCTAGACTTGGGGCGTGACCCGCATGGGTCACGCCCCATTCCCCTTTCGGTGAGGTGCGATGCCTGGTCCGTTAGGACAGCGGCACGCCGGCGTAGTTCTTCTGCTTACTGCGCTGATCTGCCCGACCGTGCTGATCGCCCAACAGACTGACACTGCGAACATCCTAGGCGAGCTTCGGATGGCGCGTGGCGACCTGCCCCCGCAACGCATCAGGGTGAGCCTCTATACGCGCGGTATTCAAGTCGATTCCATCTACACCGACGACAGCGGGCGCTTTGTCTTTCAGAATCTTCCCGCCAACCCGTACATTCTGGTCATTGATGAAGAGGGGTATCGGCGCATCGAAGAACGGGTAATCGTCATGCCCGCAGTACGACAGAACACGTCCGTGTTTCTTACACTGCAGCCGTTGGCGACGCGAGAAGAGCCGGTGGCAGCGGGCATTGTCGGTGCCAATCCCAACGTCGTCAATGTGGCCGAATTCCTCAATCGCTATCCCAAGGACGTACGCAAGGAATACGAGCGTGGGTTACGTGCCGAGCAGCGTGGCAAGACCGATGAGGCCATGGAGCGCTACGAAAAGGTCGTGCGGATGGCGCCGGATTTTTACTTCGCGCGGAATAATCTGGGCTCACTGCTCACCGGGAAGGGCGAGTTTGCCGGCGCACAGGAGCAGTTCGAGGAAGTCATACGTCTGAATCAGACCGATGCCGCCGGTTACTTGAACCTCGGCAACGTGTTCTTGCTAACGGGACGGCTAACGGAGGCACTTCCTATGGTGGAGGAAGGCCTTAAGAAGCAGCCCAATCATCCATTCGGCCACTTTCTACTGGGGTCGGTGTACTCGCGCATGGGCCGGATGATGGATGCGGAGCGTGAATTGCGCGAGTCCTTACGCCTCGATCCCCTTCAGTCACGGCCGCACCTTGAGATGGTCAACGTCTACCTCCGCCAGAAGCGCAAAGCTGAGGCTATCAATGAGTTGAAGGTGTTTTTGGAGGTATTCCCTGAGGATGCGTTGGCGCCCCGGGCGAGACAGGTGCTGGCTCGGCTGGAAGGAGCAGCCGGGAAACCACCCAGCCAGTAGCAGGCCTGTCGTTAGCGCGGTACGTACTGGCAGAACTTCGATTCCAGCCGGCAGGCCTCTTCATATTCCGCCCGCGCCGCCTGCGTTTGCTTGAGCCTTTCCAGCGCTGCGGCCAGGTTCAGATGGGCTTCGGCGAAATCCGGCTTCTCCCGGATGGCGGTCCTATAGACTCCGACCGCCTTTCGGGTTTGTCCGGTTTGCCCGTAGGCAATGCCCAAAAAATTCAGCAGGCGGTAATCGTTCAGCCCCAATCTGTAGGCCTCAGCGAGATGCTGCGCTGCTTCTACATACCGCTGCTGGCGGATGCGCAGGATGCCCAGGTCGCGGCGTGCCAATGCGAAATGGGGCTGGATATCAATCACTTTCTGAAACGACCTGGCGGCCGCGTCGGGATCGTCTTTCAACTGCATCCAGCCGAGCTGGTATAAGGCGCGTGTGTTCTGAGGATTGAGCTTGAGCGCCTTGTCGAGCCACTTCGTGCCTTCCTGGGTCTGATTGAGAGCATGCAGGGCGCGCGCCACCGCCGTCATCGCCTGGTCGAAGTTAGGATTCAGCTCCAGGCAGCGCTGGAGTTCACGGGCAGCGGTCACCCAGTCCTCCTGCTGTAAGGCTGCTTCGCCCAGCATGAACGGGATGACGTACATGTTGGGTTCCTTTTCCCGAACCTGCTCCAGCAGCAGGCGGCTCTTCTCGAATTCTTTCAATTGCGCCAGGTCAATGGCGCGCAGGATGGTGTTGAACTCCCACACTCGATCCTTGGGATCGGCCAGGCCTGCGGCAAGTTGTTCTGCCGTGACTGACGTTCGGAAGCCGACGTAACCGAGCGCGCCCAGCTTCTCGATCGTCTCCGCGTCCAGGCCGCCCGCGCCGGGCTGCTGGGTCGGGGCAGGGAAGCGGCGCTGCAATTCTGCCAGCTTCTGTTTGAGCACGGCAGCCACGGCGGCTTGCCGCCCGACCAGGTTTTCCTTCTGCCCGGGATCCGTAACCAGGTCATACAACTCCGGCTTGGGCGCATCGATGTACTGGTAGCGCTCGGTCTGCAGGCTGCGCAGCGGACTCCAGCCGAATGAGCTGAAAGGGTAGAAGGTCTCGCTATAAGCCGGGCGATCGTCGGAAGTGGGTTCCAGCAGGCTCGGGGCCTGGAACTGCTTCTGGATCTCGTCGCGGATGCCCAGCATACCCACGATGGTGGGCGCAATCGCCAGGATCTCTACCGGCCGTTTGATCCGCCGCTCACTTCTAGTCGGGCGCGCCGGCGGCTTGACGATGAGCGGCACATGCACGGTGGAGTTGTAGATAAAGAAGCCGTGCTCGTTCTCTCCGTGTTCGCCCAGCGACTCGCCGTGATCGGCCGCCAGGATGATGAGCGTGTTGTCATAGAGGCGGCGCTTCTTCAGCCACTCCATCACCCGACCCACCTGAGCATCGGCGAACGCCACCTCGCCGTCGTAAGCACGGCCGGCGTACTGGCTGCGGAACGGTTCCGGCGGATCGTACGGGCTGTGGGGATCGTAGAGGTGCAGCCACAGGAAGAAGGGCCGGGCTGCGTTCTTGCCCAGCCATTCCAGGGCGCGGTCGGTCGAGCGGTCGCCTTTGCGTTCCACCAGCGCCAGGTCATGGGTCAGGAAGCTGGTGCCGGCGAACATGTCGAAGTAAAAATCAAAGCCGCGTGAGAGCCCCCAGCTCCGGTCCAGAACGAACGAGCTGACGATGGCGCCGGTGGCATAGCCGTTCTGCTTCAGGCTCTGGGCGATAGTGCGGAACTGCGGTCCCAGCGGCTGCCCGGTGAAGTCCTGCACTCCGTTCGAGAACGGATACATGCCGGTGAGAATGCCGGCGTGGGAAGGAAGCGTGAGCGGCACCTGCGCAAGGGCGCGCTCGAACAGAATGCCGTCTTTGGCCAGCGCATCGACGGCGGGCGTGAAGACGTTGGTAGCGCCGTAGGCGCCGATGCGATCTGCGCGCAACGTGTCCACCGTAATGAGCAGCACGTTGGGCCGGGCAGGCAGGCGCGAAACGCGCTTCGCCGGCGGCTGGGCCATTGCCGGCAGCGCCAGCAGGACCGCGAAGACTGCTGCCGCCATACTCCTGATGCCATCGAGCGAGAAGTTGGCCGTGTTCTGCCTCATTGCGAAGAATTACCTGCCCGCGCCTTGCGCAGTTCCTCTTCCGCTTGCTCGTGCAGGCCCTTCATCTGCAGGGCCTTGGCGATGGAAACGCGAACCGCTGAATTGTTGGGCATGTAGCGAAGGGCGGTGCGCAGAGCTGGCAGTGCCTCATCCGGCTTGCCCTGATAGAGGAGGACCTCGCCGATGGCGCGGTGAGCCGGTCCGAAAGTGGGCAGGATCTTGAGTGTCTGGCGGAAGGCTTCCAGGCTCTCCTCCGCGCGCCCCATTTGGATCAGCAACGCACCCAGGTCAAAAGCGGCGGTGAAATTGTTGGGATCGAGCTCGAGTGTGCGGCGCAGCAGTCGAGACGCTTCTTCCCGCTCTCCCAGCCGCGCCTTGGCCAGGCCGAGGTTGAAGACCGCGAGTGTGTAATCAGGGCTGGATTTCAGCACCAGCTCGAACTCCTGCGCGGCATTGGCCCACTCCTGCTTGCGATAGTAGTTCAGCCCTAGCAGGTAGTGGGTCGGGACCGAAGTCGGCTCGATCTCCACGGCCGCCTTCAGGTTGGCAATGGATTCGTCGTAGCGTCCACGCTGGCTCAGATTGAGCGCCTCCGAAACCAGTTCGTACATCTGGATGCGGTCTTTCGGGTCCGGCAGCTCGCGGTTGCTGATGGTGGGGTTGCCGCCGCCGGAAAAAGCTGCGTAGCCCAAGGCTTGAAGCCGCTCGGCCATCGAGGGGTCCAGTCCGGTCTTTTCCGCCATCTCTTTACCCGCCGAATAGTTCCGGATCACGTCGGCCAGTTTCTTCTGGAGTTCGCTGGCCACTGCGGGCTTCTGCTCGAACAGGTTCGTGCGCTCGCCGGGATCGGCGGACAGGTCGTACAGCTCCGGCTTGGGCGCGTCGATGAAGTGATAGTTCTCCACCTGGATGCCGCGCAACTCGCTCCAATTGAAATGCAGGCGCGGCAGGAAGGACTCTCCATACAAATGGCTTGTGCGCTCGCTCGACTTGCCTTGAAACAGCGGCAGCAGGCTCCGCCCCTGGACTTCAGCGGGCACGGGCAGCTTCAGCAGTTCGAGCGTGGTGGGCAGCACGTCCACCAGGTTCACAGGCTCCGCAATGCGTTTCGGCGCCGTGGCATCGCGGCCGGCAGGCTTGACGATCAGCGGCACGTGCATGGTGGTGTTGTAGATGAAAAACCCGTGCGTCTTCTCGCCGTGCTCTCCCAGTCCTTCGCCATGATCCCCGGCGAGCACAATCAGCGTGCGTCCATAAAGTCCCTGCTGCTTCAGGTAGGAGATGAGCCGTCCCACCTGCGCATCCGCAAAGGCGATTTCACCGTCGTAAGGGGAGTCCTTGTACTGCTGGTCATAGGGAGCGGGCGGGTTGTAGGGATGATGCGGGTCGTAGAGGTGCATCCACAGCAGGAAGCGCCGGTGAGCGTTCTTGCGCAGCCAGGCCAGGGCCTCGTCGGCCACCACGTTGCCGGGACGCTCCATGGCGTCCAGGTTGGTCTCCAGCATGCGATTGAAATCGAAATTGTCGTAGTAGAAATCGAAGCCGGAATCCAGCCCGAAGCGCGAATCCAGCACCGCCGCCCCTACCACCGCGCCGGTGGCGTACCCGCGACGACGCAGCACGGTGGCCAGGGTGGGCTGCTGCGGATTTAAGCGATTGCCGCTGAAGTCGTGCAGCCCGGTGTACATGGGATAGGTGCCGGTCAGCAACGAGCCATGCGACGGCAGCGTGATAGGAACCGCCGTGTAGGCTTTTTCAAACAGCACTCCGTCGGCGACCAAGGCGTCGATATTGGGGGTGCGGAGCCGTTCATAGCCGTAGCAGCTCAAGTGGTCGGGACGCAGCGTATCGATGGTGATCAGGACGACGTTGGGCGCGACGGAACGCGCCGGCCGGCGCGCCGCCTGGGCCCACCCCGACGGGGCGGTTGCCGCCAGCAGCATGCACACGAATGCCAAGCTTCGGAGGTGTGGGATCCTGGGATTCGACACGGACATCAAGGGTCAAGGTGCGTGCGTCCGACGAACACATTCGGGCCGCGCGCAGACAACTGACATTATATCGCGCGGCCGCACGACCGGCCGCCGGTTTCGTCACAGCTTGGCGCTATGCTAGTCTGGCCTGCGATGCGATTGCGTGGCTTCCTTTTTTTCTTTCTGTGGGTGCTGGCGACGACCCCCTACACCGCGGCGCAAACGCAGCCCGACGTCGTCCTGATCACCATCGACACGCTGCGCGCCGACCACGTCGGCTGCTACGGCTACGGCCGGGCGCAGACTCCGGCTCTCGATCGCCTGTGCCGTGACGGCATCCGCTTCTCCCAGGCCTTCACTCCCAGCCCGATTACCAATACCTCACACGCCAGCATTCTCACTGGACTTCTGCCCAGCACCCACGGCGTGACCGACTTCGGCGTGCCGCTCGGCGCTGCGCACGCCACCTGGGCGCAGATGCTCAAGCAGCGCGGCTACAGGACCGCGGCCTTCATCGGAGCCGTGATTCTGGACAGCTCCTCGCTGGCGCCCGGACTGGACCGCGGCTTCGACTTCTATGACAACTTCCCCAACCTGCCCAAATCCGCGCCGCGCTGGGGCAGGGTGGAGCGCCGGGGCATGGATGTGGTCGAGAGGGCCATCGAGTGGATGGGACGGAACCGCAGCGGTCCACGATTCCTGTGGGTGCATCTCTTCGACCCACACGATCCCTACGAGCCCCCCGCGCCTTACGACCAGCTATACAAGAACTCCCCCTACGACGGCGAGATAGCCTATGCGGATGCTGCGCTGGGCCGGCTCTTGACCTATCTGGACCGCCAGGCGCGGTACCGCTCGTCGCTGGTCGTCGTCGTAGGTGACCACGGCGAAGGTCTGGGCGAGCACGGCGAGGAGACGCACGGCATCTTCCTCTACGATTCCACCCTGCACGTGCCTCTGATCGTGAAGCTGCCGGGCGCCGCCCGCGCGGGCACGGTCAACAACAATCAGGTGCGCACCATCGACATCCTGCCGACCGTCCTTGCGCAGTTGCAGTTGCCCATACCCAAGGAGCTGCAGGGTCGCTCGCTCACACCCTCGCTGAAGGGAGAGTCTCTGCCGGAGATCCCGGCCATTGGAGAAACCGACTATCCGCTGCGTTTCGGCTGGGCGCCGCTGCGATCTGTGCGCTGGGAGAACTCGAAGTTCATCGAGGCTCCCCGTCCTGAGTTCTACGACCTTGTGGCCGACCCGGGCGAAACACGCAATGGATACGAGCCCTGGAATCCCCAGGTGCAGGCGGCCCGCGCGCTGCTGGCGGAGTTCCGCGCCGGCGCCGAACCAGGGAGCGCGGGGAAGGTTCCTCAGGAGACGCTGGAGCACCTGAAGGCGCTGGGATACCTGGGCAGCGATCCTGGCCAGACCAACGTGCCCGAGCCATCGCTGCTGCCTGATCCTAAGGACAAGATCGAGTTGCAGAATCTGCTGCATCGCGCCTTGATGGCCGACGAGGGCGGGCGACCCGACGTCGCCCGGGCCGCCCTGGAGAAGGCCATCGCGCTGGATGAGACGTCCGCCGTCGCCTTCCTGCAACTGGGCCAGATCGAGTTGGCGCAGGGTGATTACGCCAAGGCGGCGCAGCACCTGGCACGAGCCCGCGCCTTGCGGTCCAACGACGCCGCGGCAGCCTGGTACCACGGCCAGGCGCTCGAAAAGCTGAACGACCTGGCCGGCGCCCGCGACGCTTTGAACGAGGCCCTGCGACTTGCTCCCGGCCAATACGATGCCCGCGTGCTCCTGGGACGCGTCTATGCGCGCCTGGGGGATGCCGCTGCCGCCCGCGATCAGTTCGAGGCTGCGACGCTGTTGCGTCCTAAAGCCGCCGCGGCCCGCGTCGAGTTGGCGCGCATGTTCCTGGCTGAGAAGCGGTATGCCGACGCAGCCAGCCAGCTGGAACGGGCCTCGCAGGGGGAAGCGCCGACCGCCGACGTCTACCGCCTGTTGGCCGAATCGTATCGCGGTCTGGGACGAGTGGAAGAAGCAAAGCGCGCGGAAGCGCAGGCCGCATCCCTGCTCAAAGAAAATCAGGCGCCCTGAAAAACGGGCGCCTGGTTCCGATCGGACTGCTCTGGTCTAGTGGGCGTGTTCTGTCTTGGCGGCAGCTTCCGCGACCTTGGTGCCGTCCTCGAAGATTTCCGTGAGCACGCGGCCTTTCATCTGCTTTGGCTGCGGAATCCCATACAGGTGCAGCAGCGTAGGCGCGATGTCGAAGGCGCTGACCGGCAGACCCTGCAACTGGAAGCCTTTCTTGATGCCCGGTCCGACCGCGATGAATGCTCCCGGCACTTCGTCGCCATCGTTGAAGTCGTGTTTGGCGATGACGCTATCCATGGGGTGATCCATGTGTTCGTGGTGGTCGCTGTAGCGCAGCGGCTTGATCCCATGGTCCGACACGATGAACACGTAGGTGTTCTCATCCACGTGCTTCAGGATCGATCCCAGCACCTTGTCGAAAGCGCGATATTGGTTGGGAAACGCGTCCACACGGGCCTGGTGGATCTTCGCGTTGTATCCCACGTTGTGCGGCTGGATGGGATAAAGCCAGTGGCCCGTGCGGTCTTCGCAGGATTGGACCAGGAACGTGAAATCCTTGGGATACTTGGTCAGCAGGTAGTCGAACAACTTGGTTTGCTGAGCGCGGATGGTATCCACCTTGGCCAGCCACTGGTTGATGGCTTCCGCCTCGTGTCCGGCCAGAGCTTCGTTCTTCGGGATGCGCGCGCAGTCGATGTAGAAATCGCCCACGTTGGCCAGCAGTTCATCCTTGAGCGCCGCCGGATACACCGGATCGCCGCCCTGCACCTCGGTCAGTTTCGGAGAACACAGGACGCCATCCTCGCAGTCCTTGCCCCGCGTCAGCATGCCGCTGACCATGTAGCCGTTCACCGGCATCACCGGGAACGTACCCGGCACGTTGGCCATGCCCACCGAGACGCCGTTCTTCGAGAGGATGGACCAGATGGGCTCCTGCTTCAGCATGTGGGTGTTGGCCGTCTGGCCGTTCACCACAAACCCCGTCACTCCGTTCTCGACCGGAGGCGTGCTGGTAAAGAAGGTCGTATAGACCTTGGGACAATTGGGCGACGAGAGGGTCTTCAAGTAGCCCGACGTTCCGTTCTCGATCAAACGGGCCAGGTTGGGCAGTTCGCCCCTCACCAGCAGCGGACGCAGGAAGTCCCACTCCGCTCCGTTCACCCCGATTACCATGACTTTTGGCTTCGCCTTGGAAGCCTGGGCCCCAGTGTCCGCCACCAGCCAAGCCCCGAGGACGCACACCGCCAGCAGCGCCAAACCCATGAATCTCAACCGCTTCGACATGAAACAAACCCCCAGAGGACGAAGTTGCAAACCTCAAAAATTATACTCTCTGGCGGGCGCTGCTGGGGCCGACTTGTCCCCGGAATTTGGGAGCGCTGCCCGGGGGGCCGTCACAGGACGCGACGGAACTTCCGCGCTTCCTGTACACTCAATAACTGGCATGAGCGTGTTTCGTTCTCGTCCTGTTGTACTCCTCCTCCTCTGGACCCTGTTTTCCATGCCGGCCACCGGCGGCATGGCGGCGAAGCCAGCAGCCCCTGACGCTTCCTCGGCTCTGCTCCTGGAAACGCTCGAGCAGGAACTGAACCGGGCGATGCAGGAACTGTCCAAAGCGGAGCCTGCGCCCTACTACATCAGCTACGCCGCTTCCGAGCACAATCTTGAGGTGGTCTCAGGCAGCCAGGGTGATCTATTCAACCCCTTGTCCCGTCGCGTGCGCTCGGTGGATGTGACGGTACGGGTGGGCGGCCATCAGCTCGACAACACACACAATCACCGCCGCCCCAGCGGGTTGGGCTCGACCCTGCTCCCCATCGAGGACGACCGGGAGGCCATCGCCCGGGCGCTTTGGCTGACCACCGACCGCCAGTACAAGATTGCGTCGCGTGCGCTCCTTGAGGTGCAGACCGAGCACCAGGTCAAAGCCGAGGAGGAAGACTCTTCGCCGGATTTCAGCAAGCAGAAGCCGCACGTGCATATCGGACAACCGGCCCCGGTTCCACAGCTCGACCGCAACGCGTGGCAGGAGCGTGTGCGGCGACTCTCCGGGATATTGCGGGAATATCCAGAGATTTACGGTTCTTACGTCACCCTCGTGGTGGACGCTTCCACGCGCTACTTCGTGAGCAGTGAAGGCTCGCGCGTGATGACCTCGGAGTCGCTCAGCCGCTTGGTGGTCTACGCGGAAACGCGCACCGACGACGGCATGGAGCTGTTCCGGGCCGAGACGTTCGATGCCTCGACGCCCGACGGCTTGCCTCCGCAGGCGGAGGTCACGGCCAAGGTCCGCAAGCTCGCCGAAGACCTGCGCGCGCTGCGCAAGGCCCCGCTGGTCGAGCCCTACGCCGGGCCCGCGCTGCTTTCCGGACGCGCGGCGGCCGTGTTCTTCCACGAGGTGCTCGGGCATCGTCTCGAGGGCCAGCGGCAGCGCGGCGATGAGGAAGGCCAGACCTTCGCCAAGAAAGTCAATCAGAAGATCCTGCCCGACTTCCTCAGCGTCGTGGACGATCCCACCCTGAAGACCCTGGGCGGCGTGGAGCTCAACGGCTACTACCAGTTCGACGACGAGGGCGTTCCAGGCCAGCGCGCGGAGGTGGTGAAAGACGGCGTCCTGAAGGGCTTCCTTATGTCTCGCATGCCGGTCCAGGGTTTTGCCGAGTCGAACGGTCATGGACGTGCCCAGGAAGGGCTGATGCCCGTGGGCCGCCAGGCCAACCTCATTGTCACTTCCACGCACACCGTCCCTGACGCACAGCTTCGCCAGAAGTTGATCGACGAAGTAAAGCGCCAGAACAAGCCTTACGGGCTCTACTTCGAGGACATCGCCGGCGGCTTTACATTGACTACGCGCTTCCTGCCGCAAGCCTTCCAGATCCTCCCCATCATGGTGTGGCGCGTCTATCCCGACGGACGACCGGACGAGCTGGTCCGCGGCGTGGACATCGTGGGCACGCCCCTGGTGGCGCTGAACCGGCTGATCGTGACCGGCGATACCACCCAGGTCTTCAACGGCATCTGTGGCGCGGAAAGCGGCAACATCCCGGTGTCGGCTTCGGCCCCGGCCATCCTGTTCTCCGAGATCGAAGTGCAGAAGAAAGCGGTGTCACGCAACCGCCCCCCGATTCTGCCGCCGCCGGCCTTCGAGACCGGTGTCCGGCCCCCGGAGGTGCAGCGATGAAGCGCAGCGCCCGCCTTCTGGCCGGAATCGCCCTCCTCGCAGTTGCGTGCTCCGCGCCCGCCCAGCAGACCGCCCCCGGCGCCGGTGACGATCCCGTCTTGCGCGCCATGAGCGCCGAACTGGAGCGGTCCCGCGCGCGGTTGCAACTGGAAAAGCTCGACCGCCCGTACTACATCGAATACTCGGTGACCGACGCCGAGGAGCATTCGGTCGATGCCGCCTTCGGCGCGCTGTTGCAGGAGAACCGTCAGCGCAGCCGCCTGATCCGCGCCGTCGTGCGCGTCGGCGACTACAAGGACGACAGCTACTTCGGCCCCGGCCAGGGCCAGGTGGCCTTTGCCACCGTAGGCGACGATGAGCTGGCCCTGCGCTTCCAGCTCTGGCTGGCCACCGACGCCGCTTACAAGAACGCCCTGGCGGCCCGCAGCGCCAAGCAGGCCATGCTCAAGGACCTCGTGGTCGAACATTCGGTGGACGACTTCTCACGCGAACCCAGCACCGTCTCTCTTGGCCCCCTGGTTCCGGGTGAGAAGGATCCCGAAGGCCGGCGGGACCTCGCGCGCTCGATTTCCGCCCTCTTTCGCTCGGACCCGAAGATCGACTCCGCCAACGTTCACTATGAGTATCGGGGCGTGAACCGGTATTTCCTGAATACGGAAGGCACGGTCGGTCGCAGCGGCCGGGAGAACTACACCCTGTACTTCACTGCCTCCACGCAGGCGCCGGACGGCATGCGCCTCAACCTCAGCCGCGACTGGGTCATGGCCCGCGGTGAAGAGCTTCCGCCCGCCAGGGTGGTGCAGGAAGCGGCGCGCAAGCTGGTCGCGGACCTGGCGGCCCTGCGCCAGGCGCCCGTGGTCGAGGACTATCGCGGCCCCGTGCTGTTTGCCGCCGACGCCGCCAAGATGATCTTCTGGAACCTGGTCGGCCCCGCCATCACCGGCGACCAGCCGGCCCCCGGCGATTCCGCCCGCACCACCGGCCCCTGGGCCACGTACTACAAGAGCCGCGTTCTCCCGGATTTTCTGAGCGTCGTGGACGACCCTACCGCCACGAGCTTCAACGGGCGCACGCTGGTCGGGAACTACGAACTGGACGACGAAGGGGTCACGGCCGTTCCCGTCACCGTGGTCGAGAAGGGCATGCTGGTGAACTATCTGGTCGGGCGGCGGCCCATCCGCGATTTTCCGCATTCCAACGGCCACGGCCGGGCAGCCCCGGGTGGAGCGCCGGTGGCCAGCTTCGCCAACCTCTTCGTGCGCGCCAATCCCGGCTATTCGCTCGAGGAGCTGAAGCGGAAGCTGATCGAATTATGCAGGCAGCAGGACAAGCCGTACGGTTATTTTGTCTACAGCGCCGCCTCGGGTAACAACGTCGTGCCGGAACTGATGTACCGCGTGTGGGCCGCGGATGGGCGCATGGAACTGGTGCGCGGCGGCACCTTCGCCGAGCTGGACATGCGGACGCTGCGCAACTCGATCATTGCCGCCGGCGACGACCTGCAGGCCGATAACAGCAACGAGGCCATCCCCAAGGCGGTCATCAACCCCTCGGTGCTGTTCGAGGAACTCGAAGTGCGGCGCAACACCCGGCTGCAGGAGACGCTGCCCGCCTATCCGCCGCCGGGTATGCGAACCGCTGTCGCTGGCCACTGAACTGGGAGGGATGCGAATGGCTCGCGAGTTCAAGAACTACGACCAGTTCTTCGCTTTCTACGTGCAGCAGCACAGCCACCCCGGCAACCGCGCCCTGCACGCCGTGGGCACCGCCTCGGGCATCCTCACTGTCATCGTCGCGCTGGCCTTGGGCAAACCACTCTGGGCCTTCCTCTGGATCCCCATCGCTTACGGCTTCGCCTGGACCGGCCATTTTCTGCTGGAGCACAACAAGCCCGCCACCTTCGGCCATCCCCTGTGGTCGTTCCTCAGCGACTTCCGCATGCTGGGCCTGATGCTGACCGGGCGCCTCGGTCCGTGGCTGGAGCGCGACCGTGGGCCCGCGGCCTGAAGAGGGGACCGCCAATCGGGCATCGTGCCCGCTCATTTTGCGCTAGTTGCCGGTTCGAGCCGTTCATTGCCCACCTCCTGTGTGCTCACGGCGGCCACCTTCACCCAACTCGCTAGCAGGGTCAATGGACGCCGTCTGGACTCCTTCCGGAACGTGGCTGGACACGTAAGGGCAATAATATACTTGACAAATCAGTGGCGAGGGTAGTATCGCCTTGTTTAGGAGCAAGGCCATGAAGCCCAAGACCCTGCAAGAAGCTATCCGGTACTTCGGAGACCCCGACAACGCCTTGGCCTATATGGCTAGGTTGCGCTGGCCGAACGGCGTTCCGATTTGTCCCATCTGCGCTCGGACTGATGCCGTGTTCCTCAAGAATCAGCGGAGGTGGCAGTGCAAGAGCGTTCACAAGAAGCGGCAGTTCAGTGTGAAGGTCGGAACCATCTTTGAGGACTCCCCGATCCCCCTGGATAAGTGGCTCACCGCAGTCTGGATGCTGGTCAACTGCAAGAACGGCATCAGCAGCTATGAACTCGGCAGGGCTATCGGCGTCACCCAGAAGTCGGCATGGTTTATGCTCCACCGCATTCGCCTCGCCACGAAGGGGGGTGGCTGGGTCATTCAGCGGAAGCTGGGTGGCCCAAGCGGAGTAGAAGTTAAGCGCCTCACCTATGCCGAGCTCACGGGCAAAGTTGGTGAAACGACGCCGTTCTAGCGCTTGGCGCGGGAAGCGCGGCCTAAAGCGGAAGTCTTAGATTTCCGCTTCTCTGCTTTAGTCCGCTTCTCTGCGTCTAGCTTCGCCCTGATCTCATCGTGTGATACAGACAATAGTCGCCGCATCGCTCGGTCAAACATCTTGTACTGGTCCGACATTCATTTCTTCCGTTTGCCGTGCAATTTTCTCAGCATCTGTATGTGGGGCTCCATCTCCCGCGCCAACTCCCGCAATTCCTGTTGTGATTTGGAGGACATGAGTTGCCGTATAGCGTTCCTGCTTACATCCACGTGAACACCAGGCTGGCGTTCCAATATTGGCGAACACAACCTAGTTCGCAGCGAATTGGGATCGCGCATTTCCTGTAGGCGAGCATACGTCAGATAATCGGCGGGCTGCGTAAGGCAGGTGGAATCTTTCGGCACGAACTCGACCCCAGCCAAGCACGGGACGCCGTGATTGACAAAGGCGGGAAAAGCCATCGAATAAGCCTTAAGGATTACCGGAATTATCCGGTCAAAATGCTCGTTGTACTCAAAGACGATCTTTATTCTCTCGTCCAGCAGCCGGACGTAATTCATGAGAATTAGACCAAGGAATTCTGCGGCGACAAAATATCCGTGCTGGAGCTTTCTGCTTAGAGTAGTTTGCTCAACGAGGTCGGAGTAGTCGGAAACACGCAACCGCGCCCACACTGGAATCAACCCACACTCGTGCGGTATTGGGCCCAATCTCTTGAGCAGCGCCTGAATGCGTTTGGTGTTTTTCCAGCGGAGTTTAGACATGTGGAGGCCCTTGCGTTGGCCTAGTGCGCTCCGCCATTCCCGCCCACAAAGACCCCAGTCGGCATCTCTGCCAAAGAAGCCACCCATGACAATAATGCCCTGGTCGCCGTAGCCACTTTCGTCTATGTACGCAGTTAACAGAAGCATCCACTCCGGAGGGCAATCGTGCGGTGTTCTCATCAGTTCCGCAAGGCGGTTCACCGCACCCCCCCGCCTACGTCCCTTGGTGCCATTATTCTCCGGGGGGGCGTGATTCCGCAAGTATATTATCGCCCACGTAAGTCGCTGAAAAAGCGAGCCGAATTCAAGGGACCTATAGCCTCACCCTCCTTCCCGGTCATCCCGCTCGGCCGCTGCCAGCCCACACCGCTGTTAGGGGACTTCCGAAGGGTCCACGGTCGGTCTGCCGTTAGACGCGAAAGAAAACTTCTCATCTGTACACTTTTCCGCTTGACATGATGCCTTGGTCGTGCTATAGGGTTTAATGTATGGTTTTCTAGAAGGAAATAGCGTCCGAGGACGCTGCTAAGTCGTTTCTTTTGACGATTTTGCTTTTAAGTTCTTTGACATCAGGATTTTGACTCACCCAAATCCCGTAAACCCCTTCTTTTGACGATTTTGCGAAAAATAGGGGGAGGGGGGTACCCCACCCACCGTTGGTTTCGGGAGGAAGGCCATGCTCGCCTGACCTGAGGTACACTCCCTGCATGCGGGTGCTCGGGATCGACTGCGGCAGCGAGAGGACCGGGTTCGGCGTCGTCGAGTTGGGAGTAGGCAGTACGCTGCACTGCGTGGCCGCGGGCGTCATCCGGTTGCCGGTGCGCGACGGGTTGCCGCGCCGCTTGGAGCGCATCTTCCAGGAGCTGTCCGCGGTGATTGTGGAGCACCGGCCCGAGATGGTGGCCATCGAGGACGTCTTCCACGCCGCCAACGCCAAATCGGCGCTCAAGCTGGGGCACGTGCGCGGCGTGGCCATGCTGGCGGCGGCGCACGCCGGCCTGGGCGTGGCCGAGTACGCGCCGCTGGCGGTCAAGTCGGCGGTGGTCGGCTACGGCAAGGCCGAGAAGTCCCAGGTGCAGCAGATGGTGGCACGCTTGCTCCATCTCGAGGCCCTGCCCGAGCCCCCGGACGTGGCCGACGCTCTGGCCATCGCCATCTGCCATTTGCACACCGCGGCCACCATGGCGAAACATCGGAGCGTTGCGCCGTGAGGGGAGTGGCTGTGCGGCAGTCTCGGACTTGCGTCGCATTCGTCGTACTGGTGCTTGTAGGCGCTGCGGTTGCGGATGAGACGGGCCAGGCCGCCTCGGTCGGCCCCAAGCTGACGCCGCCCACCATCACCTTCACGTTCGATTTTCCCCGCGGCCGGCCGGCCTACTTCTCCATTACTCTGGATGCAACCGGACAGGCGGTGTACGAGTCGCGCGACCACGGGTTTCCCGAAGAGCCCGCTGAGCTCGACGAGCCTTATCGGAAAAGCTTTCTCGTTTCGGCGCCCACTCGCGACCGCATCTTTGCGCTGGCTCACAGCGTGAACCTTTTCCGGGGCGATTTCGACTACACCAGGCGGAAGATTGCCAACATGGGACGCAAGACCCTGGTGTGGTGGGACGGCACCGAGCGCATCGCCACCAGCTACAACTGGTCGGAGAACGGGTACATCGACGATCTGACGACCATC
The DNA here is from genome assembly GCA_035573675.1 of Terriglobales bacterium. Lineage (NCBI taxonomy): Bacteria > Pseudomonadati > Acidobacteriota > Terriglobia > Terriglobales > Terriglobales bacterium. The sequence continues at coordinate 63,569 of DATMAB010000012.1, read as the reverse complement.
TTCATGGGCATCGGGAGCACGCAGGAGTTCGGGCGGCGTCTGGAGTTCCTGCGCCGCTACGACCGCTTGGGTCTGGATGCTGAGCTGAGGAGCATGGAAGAACAGGTCAAGGGCAGGCCCGCGGGCCTGCCGGAATTGCAGTCCATCGCGGGCCTGCTGCGCTCCATCGCCAAGGACCCGGCTGTGATGAAGATCGCCCGGCAGCGTGCCGAGCGCCTGCTGGCCTCGATGCCGGGCGGCGCGGCGGCCGGGCCGGCCCCCCACTAAAGTGGCCCCCCGGCGGCCTGTCCCACCCTTTTGCGGGCTTCTGGAGCGTGGATTCCTGCATCCGGGGGTTAGAATGAATGTATCTAATAGAGCGGGGCACAGAGGGGGTCCTATGACCATCCGAAAGCTGGGTCCTGTACCGGTGGTGGCGCTGGTTGCGCTGGCCGCCACCCTGTTCGTACCCGCCGCGTTTGCCGATTCCAGCGTGCGCATTGTGCGCTTGAGCTATGCCGACGGCGACGTGTACCTGGACCGCCGCGACGGCCGCGGTTTCGAGCGCGCCGTGATGAACATGCCGGTGGCGCACGGGAACCGCGTACAGACGGGACATGGCGCCCTGGCCGAGGTCGAGTTCGAGGACGGCGACACCATCCGGCTGACGCCCAACACCCTGGTCGAACTGCAAGAGCTGGGCCTGCGCGGTTCCGGACAGCGATATACCGTCGCCCTGCTGGAAGACGGCACGGCCTACTTCGATCTGAATGAGAATCGCGACGACGACTTCCACGTGCTGGCGGGACGCCAGGAAATCACCCTGCGCAAGGATTCGCGCTTCCGCCTGACCGTGGGCCAGCGCCAGATGGAACTGGCCGTGTACAAGGGCGAGGTTACCGTTTCCGGGCCGGGCACGGTCGTGGCCGTGCGTAAGAACGAGACCTTCAACCTGGATTTTGAAGATCCGGGCCGTTACTACCTGGCGCGCTCCATCGAAGAAGGCTCCTACGATCAGTGGAACCGTGACCGGGACGACTACCGCGAACGCTACTCCCGGTCCAGCTATTCCAACGGTTCGTCGTACGGCGGCTACTCTTCGTATGCGGGCTACGGCTGGAGCGATCTGAACTACTACGGGAACTATATCTTCGTGCCGGGGTACGGCTACGTGTGGCGTCCGTTCTTCGTGGACGCATACTGGAATCCCTACCTGAACGGCGCCTGGGTTTACTATCCCGGCTTCGGGTACATGTGGGTTTCGGCGTATCCGTGGGGCTGGCTGCCCTATCGTTACGGCGGTTGGTTCTACCTGTCGGGCTACGGATGGTGCTGGCAACTGGGCCATAACCGCTGGCGGTGGAACAACTGGCACACGGTGACGCCGGTGTACCGCGCGCCGCGCGGCTTCACCGCGCCGGCCCCTCCTTCCCGGTCGGCGGGCGCAGTCGTGCCCGTGGGAAGCGGCCTGCAGCCCATAGTTCCGAACCGCAACGACGGCGAGCGCGGAGCGCCCGGCCGCAGGCGGGCCGTGATCGAGGACCTCCAGACCTCAGGCAATCCGCAGGGTAACGCGTTCCGCGGCGGCATCACGACAACGCGAGTGGAGCCCGAGCCGGCCGTGGAGCGATCTCGCGGAGACTCCAGCTTCGGCGGCGGTGGCGTGCAGCGCGGTGGCGGAGTGAACTCAGGTTCGAGCGGCAGCGAACCCACTGTGATGCGTGGCCGGACCATGGATCGTGATGTGGGCAGCCGCGATGCTGGCGTGGTCAGCAAGGGTCAGTCGCGCGCCGCACCAGAATTACGTCAGGAGGGTCGAGTCGCAGACCGCGGTTGGCGCAGTTTTGACAGCGGCGGGAGTTCGGGCCGGCAGGCGAGCCCCGGCAGCGGCGCTTCAACGCAGGCGCGTCCAGCGCCGTCGTACCGGTCGTCGGGTGGAGCCGCCGGCGGTTATTCCGGAGGAAGGTCCGCGGGCGGGAACTACGGAGGGGGAGCACGCTCGTCCGGCGGCAGCAGCGGGGGCGGTGCAAGCAGAGGAGCCTCTTCGAATCCGCGCTGATTCCTTCTCTTCACAACCCAGACCGGGGGCGGCCTTTGCCGCCGCCCCTTTTTCGTTGTGAACCGGTGCTCAATGGACGACGATGCCTGCGTATCCAACGACACGAGCGCGGTCGCCGGAAACATCACCCGACGTAGCGTACTTCACTAGTTCGGCTTGGGTCGCACCCAGGCGTTTGGCCGCGGTCAGCATGGTGACGGCCGGCCCGAAGCCGCACATGCTGATCTGCTCGTTGCGGACGACGTCGTAGAGCCGGCGCGCGTCCACAGCCAGCATAGGTTCAATGGCCTTGGCGTCCTTGACGCGCGTGACTGCGTCCGATTCGTAGTGGTTCATGTCGCTGGAGGCGATGATCAGAACGGGTTCGCTGTGTGCGGCGATGACCTCGGCGATTGCGTCACCCAGCTCGGCCAGCGGCTGAAACGAGCCGACCCCGATCGCGATCGGCACGAACACAAAGTCGGTGCGAAGCGCCTGCAGGAAGGGAAGCTGCACCTCCAGCGCATGCTCGGAGCGATGGGCGAGCGCGTCGTCGCTCAGCAGATCGCAGCGCGCCAGGAGCTGTGCGGCCAGGGGTTCGTCGATGCGGACGTCCCCCAGCGGCGTGCGCCATGCGCCGCGCGACATGATGGCCAACGGCTCACCTGCACCCGTGTGATTGGGGCAGAGAATCAGGAAGCGGCGAGGCAGCTCGAGGCGCGCGTACACAGCGCCGGCGACGTGTCCGGAATACATGTAACCGGCGTGCGGCGCCACACAGCCCACGGCGCGCAGTTTCCCGGAGGGCGACCCGATGTAAGAGCGCACGTCCCGGAGCAGAGTCTCCGCCCGGCCGGGATAGAAATAGCCGGCCACGGCGGGTTCGCGCACTGCGGTGCTCATGGGCTCCTCCAGTCCGGAGGAAGATTACGTTCCGTCGCTTCAGCGGCCAAGGCCGCAAAGGCACTGCCGGCCATCATTCAATCGCCGGCGTCCTGTGACGAAGACTGTGGAACAAAGCCGCGGTCTTCTCCAACGAGAGCGCCTCGGCGCGGACGTCACCGCGAACGTCCGCCTCGGCCAACGCCCGCAGAACTGCCGGCTCCTCGTAACGGAACTTCAAATTGTTTCGCAGCGTCTTGCGCTTTTGTCCGAAACAGAGCTTGAGGAATTCCACGAACTCTTCGGCGACGATCCCCAGCTCGGCGTCCCTCGGGGATATGGTAAGCCGCAACAAGGTGGAATGCACCTTGGGCGGGGGCGAAAAGGCGCCGGGCGGGAGAGTGAAGAGTTTCTCCACGCGGGCGTAAAGTTGGGCTGTGGCGGACAGGACGCCGTAATCCCGCGTGCCGGGGCGTGCGATGACGCGCTCGGCTACTTCACGCTGCACCAGAACGACAATGCGCTCGATGGAGCCGGCAAACGTGAACAGGCGCATGAGAATGGGCGAGGTGATGTAGTAGGGCAGGTTTCCGACCACGACCGCCCTGCCGCCGACACGACGGGGAATCACCGCGCCGGGTTCAATGGCGATAAGAGAGGAAAGGTCGACGGAGAGGATGTCGGCCTCGACGATCTCAACATTGGGTTGGCGGGCATAGCGCAAACCAAGCTGCGCGGCCAGCAGGCGGTCGACTTCGATGGCGATGAGGCGGCGGGCACGGCGGGCCAGAAGGTCCGTAAGCGCTCCGCGTCCCGGTCCGATCTCGACTACGGTGGAGCCGGAGAGGTCGCCGAGGGCATCTACGATGCGCTGGGCGGCGTGCGGGTCGGAAAGAAAATTCTGGCCGAGTCGCGGCCGCCGCTTTGCGTTGACCCTGATTGTCCGTGCCATTAGACTATGCAATCTCTTCGCATCCCACGCGCCGACGGGAGGTTCCCAGCATGCACATCACGTTCGCTGCCTCGGAGTGCGTACCGTTCTCGAAGACTGGAGGCCTGGCGGACGTCGTGGGAGCCCTGCCTTCCGCGCTGGCTGCCCTCGACCACCAGGTCACCGTCTTCCTCCCGCGCTACCGGCAGACGAAGCTCAGCGATGCCAGGACGGCGATCCGCAGCCTGACCATCCCGTTCGACGACCGTTACCGCTTCTGCTCGGTGCTCGACGGCGGCACACGAGCCGGCGTCCGATTCTACTTCATCGAGTATCCGCCCTTCTTCGACCGGGACCAGTTGTACGGCACGCCGAGCGGCGATTACCCGGACAACGCCGAGCGCTTCGCGCTGTTCAGCCGTGCGGTGCTGGAAGCCTCGAAAATCCTGGGCATCCCCGATGCGTTCCATTGCCATGACTGGCAGTCGTCGCTGATTCCCATCCTCCTGCGCACGGTGTACGCCGAGGATCCGGTGTTCCACAACGTCCCGATCGTGTTCACCATCCACAACATGGGATACCAGGGCCTGTTCCCTCCCGACACGCTGCCGCTGCTCATGCTGCCCTGGGACCTGTTCACGATCTCGAAGCTGGAGTTCTACGGAAGGGTGAACTTCCTGAAAGGCGCCCTGGTGTTTTCCGATTTCATCACCACGGTGAGCAAGAAGTACAGCCAGGAGATCCAGACGGCGGAGTACGGCTTCGGCCTGGAGGGCGTACTGCGCGGGCGCGCGGCGTCGGTCACCGGCATCCTGAACGGCGTGGATTACGCCGAGTGGAGTCCGGAGAACGACAAGTTCACTGTGGCCAAGTACTCTCCGGAGGACTTGAGCGGCAAGAAGGAGTGCAAAAAGGACCTGCTGGCGACCTTCGGCGTGCCGGACACGGCGCGGGACCTGCCCGTCATCGGCATCGTTTCGCGCTTCGCGGCGCAGAAAGGCTTTGACCTGATCGCGCAGGTGGCCGACCGCCTGGTCCGCGAGGAGCTGATCATCGTGGCGCTGGGCACCGGAGACGCCGAGTACGAGGAACTGTTCCGCAACCTGAACCGGCAATATCCGCAGAAGTTCGCGGTCAAGGTGGCGTACGACAACGCGGTGGCGCACAAGATCGAGGCGGGCGCGGACATGTTTCTGATGCCTTCCCGGTACGAACCCTGCGGGCTGAACCAGATCTACAGCCTCAAGTACGGCACCGTCCCAATCGTGCGGGCGACCGGCGGCCTGGACGACACCATCGAGCCGTGGGACGCGCGCACGCGGAAAGGGACAGGGTTCAAGTTCAGCGAGTACAGCGGTGAAGCTCTGCTGGCCACCATCCGCACGGCGCTCGCCGCCTACCAAGACCGCGAAGGATGGCAGGTGCTCATGCGCAACGGCATGAGCAAGGACTTTTCCTGGCTGGCTTCAGCGAAGGAGTACGTGCGCGTGTATGAACGCGCACGGCAGGCCCGGCCGGCGACCGCGGCGTAACAGCTCTGCTTCACTTCACCTTCCTGGCTTCCTGGCGAAGAAGTAGAACACGGGCACACCCGCGAGGATTACGAGCGATCCCCACATCGAATTCCGCAGATTCTCGGTGAACGAGTAATAAAGCAGGACGGCTGAGGCGGCGATGAAGAGGCCGGGCACAATCGGGTATCCCCAGGCGCGGTAGGCGCGCGGCGCATCGGGTTCACGACGGCGGAAGACGAAGATGCTGCCGGCGGCGATCATGTAGAAAATCCACTCCGCGAAGATAGCCAGCGAGAACAACTGCTGGAAGCTGCCGCCGACCAGGATCAGCAGAATCGTCAGGCCCGACTGGAACAAGAGCGCCATGGTCGGAGTGTGGTAGCGGGGATGAACGGTCGCCAGGCGGGGGAAGAAGTACCCGTCCTGGGCGGCAGCAAACGGGATGCGTGCGCCGGCCAGGATCTGTCCGTTCATGGTGACGAACATGGAGAGCGCCATGCCGGCGGTGACCAGTCCGGCGCCGAAAGGGCCAGCCACCATCTGGGTGGCCAGGGAAGCAGGGCGTTCGGCGGCCGCCACGGCTTCCGCAGGCATGACGTACTGGACCGCCGCATACATCAGGATGTAGAGGAAGGCCACAGCGAAGATGCCCGCAATCAGGGCGAGGGGAATGGTGCGCTCAGGCTGGCGAATCTCCGAGGCCACCATAGGAAGATTGTTCCAGCCGTCATAGGCCCAGAGTGCCGCAATCAGGGCGATCATGAAGCCCGCGATGCCACCCTTGGCCTCCGGGTAGTGGCTGGAAAAGTTTTCCCATTGGCCGCCAGTCAAGGTGAAGCAGACCGCGGCAATGCCCACGATCATGGCGACTTTCAGGATTGTGAACACCACCTGGAACTCGCCCGCACGGCGCACGCCAATCCAGTTCAGCGCCGTGAGCAGGATGATCACCGTGACCGCCAGAAAATGGCCCCAGGTGATGACCATGCGCTCGGAGAAGATGGGCACACTCAGCAGCTCATGGCTCAGGAAATGCAGGGCGGGGAAATTGCCGAGCACACGTACGAAGCCGCTACTCACGGTGGCGATGGAAGCGGGCTTACTGATGGTGAAGGTGGCCCAGGCATAAAGAAATCCGAGCAGGGGGCCGTAGGCGTCGCGGATGTAGACGTACTCACCTCCAGCGCTGGGCCTCATGGCGCCCAGCTCGGCATAGGTGACGGCGCCGAAGAACGAGAGCACGCCGCCCGTCAGCCAGGCCAGAAGCACGATCTCGACCGAGCCGACGGCCTGCATCATTTCCTTCGGGACAAGGAAGATTCCGCTGCCGATGATGATGCCCACCACCAGAGCGGCAGCATGGCGGATGCTCAAATCGCGAGCGAGATGAGCGCGGGCTGCGCCGGCGTCAGGCATGGGCCTGTCCAGTCCCGGCCAGCCGAGCGCTGGCGAGGTAGCCGACGGCAAAAGTCACAAGGGTCCCCAGCGGCACGTACCAGGTCCAGGGAAGCGAGGTGGCTACCCACGCGTAAAGGTTGACCGCCAGCCCCGCAGCCATCCCGATAGAAGCGCCACGGCTGTTTGCGGCGCGCGTGAGCGCTCCCAGGAGGAAGACTCCGAGCAGCGCGCCGTAGGCCACAGAAGCGATGGCGAGGCCGACCTCGACGACGCGCCCGCTGCGCCGTGAGAGCAGGGCCACGACGAACAGCACGATCGCCCACACGAACGTGATGCGGCGCGAGAGGCGCAGGCGGCGCGGCTCGTCGGCCTCGGGACGGCGGCGCAGCAGGAAGTCCACGACCGTGGTCGAAGCCAAGGAACTCAGCGAGGAACTCAGGGTAGACATGGCGGCCGCCAGTATTGCTGCGATGAGCAATCCGGTGACACCCGGAGGCATGTGCTGGACGATGAAGGCCGGGAAGACGAGGTCCGACTTGGCGAAACGGGCAGAAGGTTCAACCAGGCGGTAGAAGGCGAACAAGGCGACGCCGATCAGCAGGAAAAGAGCGAACTGCAGGAAGATGACGACGCCGCTCGAAAGCAGCGCCAGGCGCGATTCCCGCAATCCGCGAGCCGCCAGCAGCCGCTGCACCATGAGCTGGTCGGTGCCGTGGCTGGCGGTAGTGAGAAAGGCGCCGCCCATCAGGCCCGCCCAAAACGTATAGGGTGTCGCGAAGGTCCAGGAGAAATCCAACGCCTGCCACTTGCCGTGGACAGAGCCGAGTTCGACGATGGCAGGCCATCCTCCGGGCACGGCGGCAAGAATCAAAAACAGGCCGACGAGCGTGCCAGCGAGATAGATGAAAAGTTGAACCACATCAGTCCAGATGACGGCGGCCAATCCGCCTTCCAGGGTATAGATGAGCGTCAGGACGGTAATCAGCGCGACGGAGGCCACGTCGCCGGCACCGATGGCGAGCATCACCACCATGGAAACGGCCCAGACGCGGACGCCGTCGGCCGCCGCGCGCAGCAGCAGGAACATGCCGGCGGTCAGGCTGCGGAGACCGGAGCCGAAACGATGTTCGATGAGCTGGTAGGCGGTGAACAGTTCGCCGCGGAAATACAACGGCAGCAGGACAAAAGTGATGACCACACGGCCCACGCAGTAGCCCAGGGCGACCTGCAGGAAGCCGAGATTGGTGTCGAAGGCGAGGCCGGGAATGCTGATGATGGTGAGAGTGCTGGTCTCGGTTGCGACGATGGAGAGCGAGATAGCCCACCAGGGCACGTTGCGGTCCGCGAGGAAGTAGTCGCGCAAGCTACGGCCTGGCTTGCGAAAGCGGATCCCGAAGGCGGTGATGCCGGCCAGGTACAGCGCGACGATCAGCAGGTCCAGGGGGCGCAGCGCCATCGGGCTGCGGCTACGATACGCGGCAGGCGGCATCCGGGCAAGCATCTCCTGGGGTAGAAACGCCGCGCCGGATTCCGCGTGGTATGTGGTAGAAAAGGGGCCGATGGGCCTGTACATCGGCATCGACGGCGGGGGCACAAAGACCGACTGCGTCGTGGGCGACGACCATGCCGTGCTGGGACGAGCGACCACCGGCGGCTGCAAGGTAACTCGGGTGGGAGAGGCCGAGGCGCGCGCGAACCTGCAGAAGGCCATCGCCGAAGCTTGCCGCGCCGGGCGCGTCGAGCCGCGCGGCGTTTCCCGCGTGTGTGTCGGGCTGGCGGGTGCCTCGGACACCGATTCCTGCCAGGTGGTGCAGCGCATCGTGGCAGAAGTGGTGCCGGCCTCGGTCGAAGTGGTCGGCGACATGGTGGTTGCGTTCGAAGCGGCCTTTCGCGAAGGAGCCGGGGTACTGGTGAGCGCCGGGACGGGTTCGATCGCCTATGGGCGCAATGAGCGTGGCGAGACGGCGCGCGCCGGAGGCTGGGGCCCTGTGGTCTCCGACGAGGGCTCCGGCGACTGGATCGGCCGGGCCGCGGTGGCAGCCGCGCTGCGCGCCTTCGACGCCGGTACCACTACGGCTCTGGCCGCCGGGATCCTCAATGCCTGGCAGGTGGCGACACGCGATGACGTGGCGCGCATGGCCAACTCCCATCCGCCGCCGGATTTTGCCGCACTCTTTCCGATAGCGCTGACGGCAGCGGACCGAGGCGATGCGCTGGCGCGCGACATTCTGATCCGCGCCGGTACGGAGCTGGCGCAACTCGCGCGCATTGTTTCACGGCGTCTGTGGCCGGGGCAGAGTGCGGTGCGAGTGCGCATCTGTGGCGGCGTGTTCATGAACTCGTTCTGCGTGCAACAGGTGTTCGAGAATTCGCTGCGAGCCGAGCGTCCCGACGCCGCAGTCACCTTCGGCATGGTGGACGCCGCCGCCGGCGCCCTGGCGTATGCCCGGCGGGGCGCCACGCGCCCGGCCGCGATCATGGTGTAGACTCCGCCGAGGATTCCGACGAAGCATGGATCAGCACCGGTCGAATCCCGCCACGCGGCCTGCGCGACTTGCCGAGGAAGGTCCGCTCGAAAACCTCCTGCACCATCCTGCCGAAGAGGTGCAGCGGCACGTCGCAGCGCACCCGCATCTGAATGAAGACCTGGCCCTGGCCTTCCTGGCACGGCGGGACCTGGCGCGCACGGCGATCGAAGACCTCACAAAAAACGCGGGCGTGATGAAGAGCCGGAAGGTCATCAGCGCCATCGTGATGCATCCCCGAGCGCCGCGGCACGTCTCGCTGCCCATCATCCGGCACCTGTACACGTTCGAATTGATGCACGTCGCCCTGACGCCACAGGTGCCGGCGGACATCAAGATGGCGGCCGAAGAAGCCATCGTGGGACGGCTGGAAACCGTTTCGTCGGGGGAACGGCTGAGTCTGGCGCGCCGGTGCTCTACCCGTGTGGCCGCGGCGTTGTTGCTGGATAAAGAGGACCGAGTCATCGAGGCGGCGCTGAACAATCCGCACCTGACCGAAGCCTGGGTGGTCAAAACGCTGATGAACGAAGACGCGCCGCAAGCTTTCGTCGAGATGACCTGCCGTCACCAGAAGTGGTCGTTGCGGCAGGAAGTGCGCGTGGCCCTGGTGCGTAACGCAAAGACGCCATTCGCACGCGTGCTTCAGTTCGCGCAAGCGCTGCCCACCGCCAGCCTGCGCGACGTGCTCCGCCACGCCCGGTTGGAGGCCAACATCAAGATGTACCTAATGCAGGAGCTGGAAAGTCGTGAGCGCAAGTGAGACATTATATATATCTGCTAATTAGCTGTATATAGGACAGTTAGAATCTCATTAAATCACTAGCTATCTCCACCCTTCCGGAGAATTCCTTAGCAGCGCGCTGGCGGATCTTGTCCTCTTCGTCCGCCGGGACGAGGTGCGTGAGGACCAGCATCTTTACCCCTGCTTCGCGGGCCACGCGGCCGGCCTCCTCCGGCGGGGTGTGGTAGGCCTTGAGCCGGGCGGCGACCTGAGGAGGGTCCACGTCGTCGAACCATTCGGGCAGAGCGACTTCGTGCACCAGGACGTCGGCACCCCTGGCGAAGCGGACCAGGTTCGAGCTGTAGCGCGTGTCGCCGGAGATGACGATGCTCTTACCGGCGGAATCGAAGCGGTAGCCGTAAGCGTGCTCCACCGGCCGATGGTCTACCGCGAAAGCGGTGACCCGAACATCCTCGTCGCGATAGACCACGCCCTCGCGCACGATGTGAGTGCGGATCTTCGCTCCCTCGGCAGGTTGCATTTCGGTGAGATCGCGACGGATGTGAATGTCTTCCTCGAAAAACTTCAGCAACGCGTCCGCGACCTGCTTGGTGCCTTTCGGCCCGTAGAGCTCAAGAGGCGTTCTTCGGCCGAAGATCCAGGTGCTGGTGAAGAGATCGGGCAGGCCGGACGTGTGGTCCGAATGCAAGTGAGTGAGGAACACGGCCCGCACGGACTTCAACGGGAATTCGGTGGCGGCCAGGCGCATCACGACGCCGCGTCCGGCGTCGACCAGAAAAACCTTGTCCTTCACAACCACGGCGGTGGCCGGGCCGGCGCGTTCGTTGCTGGGGCGAGGGAAGCCCGTGCCCAGCGTGATCACCTGCATGGTAGCGGGCGCAGGAGCCTCAGCAGGCTTCTGTTCCTGTCCAGCGGAGAAGCCGGCGATCAACAGCGCACTGAGCCATAGCCCATGCCGTTTCATCGTCTTCCTGAGCCAGCGTGTTGGTGACAAGAAAGTCTCGGTCATTCTGTGTCTCTGTCGCGAGCTACTTATGAAAATGCTGATGAATAGCTTCGGCCTGTTTGGGAGTGACTACAGCAGCGAGCGCAGCGGCATTGGCCTGCTGCACGGCGCGCAGGCTGCCGAAATGCTCCAGGAGGCGGCGGCGGGTCGCGGGGCCGATGCCGGGGACCTGCAGCAGCTCGGAACCGCGGTCGCGCATCTGGCGGCGCTTGCGGTGAAAGGTGAGCGCAAACCGGTGCGATTCGTCGCGGATGCTTTGGATGAGATGCAGAACCGGAGAATGATGGTCGAGAGCGATGGGTTCCTGTTCCTGTCCGTAGACGTAAAGTAGTTCCTCACGCTTGGCGATGGCGGCCAGCGGCTGGTTGATGATCTCCAGTCCCTCCAGCGCCTGGGCCGCGGCATGAAGCTGACCGACTCCGCCATCCACCAACACCAGGCTGGGCAAACGCCGCTGCTCCTGTTGCAGGCGGCGGTAGCGGCGGCTCACGACTTCGCGCATGGCGGCGAAGTCATCCACGCCATCCACCGAGCGCACGATGAACTTGCGATATTCCGCTTTGTTCATGCGCCCGCTCTCCCAGACCACCATGGATGCCACGGTTTCCGCGCCCTGGATATGCGAGATGTCGAAGCACTCGATGCGCGTGGGCAATTCCGGCAGCGTGAGGGCGTCCTGCAGGGCTTCCTGCACGGCACGGGCCGCCGGCTTCATGACGCGAAAGCGCTGCTCGAAGGACTGGCGCGCGTTGCGGGCCACCAGATCGACCAGCGAGCGTTTCTCGCCACGCTGCGGCACCAGAATCTCGAGCTTGCCACGGCGCTTCTCGGCAAGGAGCTCCTCCAGAAGCTGGCGGTCTTCGAAATCCACCGGGACGTGAAGGCTGCGCGGCACGTAGTGCTGATCCAGATAGAGCTGCTTGAGCAAAGCGGAGAAGAATTCGCCAGGGTCGAAGCCGGACCCAGGGATGCTTTCCGGCAGGTCTTCCCAGAAGAACTCGCGGCGGTCCAGGACGCGTCCGCCGCGCATATGGAAGAGGTTGACGGCCAGCATGCCGTTCTCGTAATGATAGCCGAAGACATCGGCGTCCTCGCCTTCGACCGCAGCCATGCGCTGCTTCTGCTGCATCTGCTCGACGGTGGAGATCAGGTCGCGATATTTGGCGGCGCGTTCGTACTCCTCCGCTGCTGCCGCGTGATCCATGCGCGCGCGGAGGGAGTGGACAAGGTCGGTGGGCCTTCCTTCGAGGAACAAGCGGACGTCACGCACGGCTTCCTGGTAAGCCTCCGGTGTAGTAAGGCCCTTGACGCACGGCCCAAGGCAACGGCGGATGTAGTACTGCAGGCAGGGACGCGGGTGGTAGCGCGTCAAGTCCACCTTGCACGAGGGCACCAGGAAGTGGCGGTGGATAAGATCCACCAGGCGGTGTGCCAGGCTGGCGGGGAAGTAGGGACCGTAGTAGGCGCTGCCGTCCTTTCGCAGGCGTCGCGTGACGTAGACGCGCGGGTAGCGTTCGAAGGCAGTGAGCTTGATGTAGGGATAGGTCTTGTCGTCTCGCAGCAGGATATTGAAACGCGGCTTCTTTTGCTTGATGAGGTTGTTCTCGAGAGCCAGCGCCTCTTTCTCGTTGTCCACCAGGATGTAGTCGAGGTCGGCGGCCTCGCGCAGCAGGGAGCCGGTCTTGGCGTCGGCGATCCCGCGGTCGGCGAAATAGGTACGTACGCGGGCGCGCAGGTTCTTGGCCTTGCCGACGTAGATGATCTCGCCTTCGGCATTTTTGTAGAGATACACGCCGGGCGAGGCGGGCAGGCTGCGGATTTTGGCCTCGAAGTCCAAGGACGCAGTGGGGAGCGCGACGACGGGCCGCCGCGCCACCACCCAGATTCTACCCCGGCCGATACAACGGCCGGTCGAGGGCGGAGCATCCGAAAGGGTCTAGAATAGGCCTTGATGCGCGTACGCTTCACTCTTGTCGTGCTGCTCGGGTTTTCCGTGCTGCTCTGCGCCCAGGAGACGTCGCCGGCTCCGCAGCCTGCGCCCAGCCCAGAAACAAAGGCCGAGGAGCAGCCGGCCGATACCCAGAAAACCGAGGAGGGGACGCAAACCAAGAAGAAACGCAAGCGATTCAATAATCCCCTTTCCGACCTTTGCATCCACGTGGCGGGTTCTCCCTGCTACGACATCAAGAAAAAGAAGCCTGAGGAGAACGACCAGAGAGGATCGGAAGGGAAGGGACAGACCGCACCGGCGGGTGAATCCGTGCCGCGTTCGGATGCGGACACGGAAGGTGATTACAGTTCCAGCCGCGAGACCATCGCCGTCATGACCGGCGCCGAGCGCAAGAAGGAACCCGCCGGCGAGAGCGAGGTCACGGAGCTGAAGCATTACGACCCGCACCAGGCAGAGAAAGACATCGAGGTCGGCGAGTTTTATCTCAAGCGGAAGAACTACAAGGCAGCCATCTATCGCTTCCGCTCGGCGCTGGAGAACAAGCCCAACTACGCCCTGGCCATGTTCCGGCTGGCGCAGGCGCTGGAGCCGACCGGCGAAGTCGACGAAGCGCGCAGTCTGTACGAGCGTTACCTGCAGATCCTGCCGAACGGCGAATGGGCTGCCGAGGCGCAAAAGGCGCTGGCGCGCCTGCAGCCTCGCGCGGAGAAGGCCGCTACTTCTCCACCCGCAGAAACTCCCCGGTAGAGGCGTCCACGGCCACGGTCAGCCTGGCGTCGGCCCGAGAAATACCGTAGATGACGTGCCACACAAGCTGGTTCTTGCGCGCATCCCAATCCAGCACGAAGCTGACGGGCTGATCCGGAGCCTTCTTGAGGATGGCGGCGCCGCCGTGCTCCTGGGCGACGGTGAAGGCCTTGTCGGTATCCACCTTGAGGAAGGCAATGTCGAAGGGACGGGTCGACTGGTTCTGCGGGTTGAAGTCGTCTTCCACGCCGGGAGTAATGCCGCGTTCGGGCGCGTCTTCGGCGGTCACGCCGGACCATAGATAGGGCTTGGCGGCGCGGCGCGACACGGAGGCGAAGCTCCCCCGCCACACGCCGGCCTTGCCTTCCGTCACGGGAGCGCCTTGGACGTACTGCGATTCCAGGCGGAAGGGCTGGACGTCCGGGGCCCACTGGCGCGCCGTCACATAGAGGCGCTGCAAGGCGACGCGCCCGGTGTCGTACTCGGGCGGCTTGGCGGCAGGCTTTGCCGGCGCCGCGGTGCCCGGCTGTTCTTTGGGAGCTTCGGAAGTACAACCGGCGATCAACGCAAGTACGAAACCGAGTGCTGCAAGTGTTCGCATAACATGCACCGTATAATGGGCCCTTCAGCAGGGTTGGACAGTCCTCCATTCTAAACGAGCGGATGCATCCCGACCTCGCACAAGCGCTGCAGGCCATCGACGCGGCGACGCGTGATTTGACTGCCGACCAGCTTTCCCGGCACGCGGAAGGGAAGTGGTCGGCGGCGCAGATCCTGGAGCATCTCTCCATCACCTTCGGCTCGACGGAGAGAGTGCTGGCGAAATGCGTAGAGAGCGGCCAGTGCCGAGCCACTGCGCCGACACTCTACCACCGGGTGGCCGCCTTCCTGCTCACCGATATCGGTTACTTCCCCTCCGGGCGCGCGGCGCCGGAGTTCACGCGCCCGCAGGGCATACCGCCGGAAAAAGCGATGCAGCAGATCCGCGACAACCTTGCGGCCATGGACGCGGTCCTCAGCCGCTGCGAGGAGCGGTTCGGCCTGAAAGTGAAGATCGCAAATCACCCCGTGATCGGGCCGTTGAGCGTAAGGCAATGGAGGCGGTTCCACCTCATTCATACGCGGCACCACATGAAGCAAATCGAGCGATTGCGGAGCCAATAAGATTCAATCCAGCCCGTAGGCGTGGATCTTGTTGAGCAGCGTCTTATACGAGATGCCCAGGCGCTGGGCCGCGGCGGCCTTATTCCATTTGCACTCGCGCAGCGTGGCCTCGATCTTGGCGCGCTCGACGGACTCGACCGCACGCGACGACGCCGAAGCCAGCGAGCCGCCCAGGTCGCTGCCGCGTACCGGAGCGGGACGCACGTTCGCGGCGAGTCCGAGGTCGGCGGCCGAGAGTTCTCCGTCGTTCAGTATGGAGGCCCGCTCGACTGCATTCTGCAGCTCGCGCACGTTTCCGGGCCAGGGGTGGGCGCGCAAGGCGGCGATTGCGTCCGGCGAGAACGCCAGGCGCGGCTTCTTGAGTTCCTTGCGGAAGCGCTCCAGGAAGTGCTCGGCGAGGAGTCGCAAATCCTCGCCCCGCTCCCGCAGCGCCGGGATACGGATGGGCACCACCGCCAGCCGGTAATAGAGGTCCTGGCGGAACTCGCCGCGTGCGGCGGCCGATTCCAGATCACGGTTGGTAGCCGCGATCACGCGTACGTCCACCGGGACGGTCGTGGTCCCTCCCAGGCGTTCGATCACGTGTTCTTCAAGGACTCGGAGAAGTTTCCCCTGCGAGCCCGCGGGCAACTCGCCTATTTCATCCAAGAAGATGGTGCCCTCGTGGGCCAGTTCGAACTTGCCGGCGCGGCGGCGATCGGCGCCGGTAAATGCGCCACGCTCGTGTCCGAAGAGTTCGTTCTCCACCAAAGCTTCCGGTATGGCGGCGCAGTTCAGCGCGACGAAGGGCCGGTTGGCGCGCGGGCTGAGCTGGTGGATGGCGCGGGCGAACAGCTCCTTGCCGGTTCCGCTCTCGCCGAGAAGCAAAACCGTGCTGCTGGCAGGCGCGATGCGCTGCATCTCGCGTGCCGCGGCCAGCATGGCAGGATGCTCGCCGACGATGCGGGGGAAGCCATAGCGACGGGCGTAATCCTCCTTCAGGACCAGATTCTCGCGCAGGAGCTGTTGGCGCTCGATGGCCCGCGCGAGCAAGTGACGGAGATGTTCCAGGTCGATAGGCTTCTGAATGAAATCGTAGGCGCCGTCGCGCATCGCGGCCACCGCGTCGGCGATGCCTCCGTAGGCGGTCATGATGACCACGGGCATGGCGGGATCCGCTTCCAAGGTGGCGCGGAGGATATCCATGCCCGAGCCGTCGGGTAGCTTCAGGTCGGTGAGCACCGCCGAGAAACGGAACTGGCGGAGCTTCGCCAGAGATTCGGCAAGGCCGGCAGCAGGCTCCACCTCATAGTCCATGCGGGCCAGGGCCGTTCGCAACATTTCACGAAGCTCGGCTTTGTCCTCGACCAGAAGGATGCGGTCCATAAAGGAAAAAGCCCCCGTTTGCCGGGGGCTCAGGAATCCACGGTCACTATTCGCCCCAGGAGGCGGGCAAGCCGGCCTTGCGCAGTTCTTCCCGCATGTCCTCCAGCTTCTGCTTGGCGGCGGCCAGTTGCTGTTCCTTCTCGGCTGTCTGGGCCTGGTACTTGCGGTCCTCGGCGGCGTACTTGGCTTCATCGCGCAGCCGGTTGCCGGCATCTGCGTAGAAGGTCGCAGCGCGCAGTTTGTTCTCGCGCTTCAGGACGTCCAGCTCGCGCTCCAGCAGCGCAATCGCGTCCTTCTGTTCCTGGAACCGTTTCTTCCACTCGGCTTCCTGCTTGGCCTGATCCTCTCCGCTCGGGGCGGCCTGGGCAGCGGCGGCCGCAGGCGAAGCGGCTTCGCGGGCAGCCGGAGCAGCAGGGGCGGGACCGACCTCACTGATGGTGGTGGTCGTGGGCAGGTTCTCGTTGGTATAGACCTTGGCCGAGGGTGCCGGCGGCCGCTTCTTTTGCCGTTCCTGCCGGGCGATATCGCCGAGTGACTGCTGCGCAAGGGCGCTTCCGACAAACAGCCCGACTACAGCCAAACTCAATAGAATCTGTTTCATAGCGGCACCTGCAAACGCCGTCCGCTCCCGGTTCGGGGGACGCGATCCGGACGGTTACCTCATTGTAACTCTGATGGCGTCGAAGGCGGCACGGGTTTTCCGACCGGAAGCGAGAGGGTAAACGTACTTCCGGACGGGTTGCTGGTCACGGCGATCGTGCCGCCATGTTGGGTGACGATACGGTGCACCAGGGCCAGACCGAGTCCTGTGCCTCCGGACTTGGTCGTGAAAAAGGGGATGAAGATGCGGGCCAGGTCTTCGGCAGGGATGCCGGCGCCGTTGTCGCGCAGGACCACCCGCGCCTGCTGAGCGTCGGTCTCGCCGGTCACCTCTACCGTCACGGGGACGCCGTTCTTTCCCGACTCCGCGCTGTTGCGCAGCAGGTTGCTGAAGGCCTGACGGAGCGCTGTGCGGTCGCCTACGAGGGAGAAGCCCTCCGGTAATCCGAGGCGGACCTCGATCGGGCACTCACGAGCGCATTCCTCCAGCAACTGGCGCAGGTCGATGAGTTCAGGTTCGAGCGCGCGGGGACGCGCAAAGTTCAGGAAGTCGGTGACGATACGCGTGAGATTGCCGGTTTCCGCCACGATCCTGGAGGCGAACTGGCGCACCGTTGCGGCATCGTTCTCTGCGGTGAGCATCTGGGCATAGCCGGAGATGGTGGCGAGCGAGTTCTTGAATTCGTGGGCGATGCCGGCCGACATCTCGCCCAGGGAAGCCAGGTTGTCCTTGAGGCGGATCTGGCGGGCCAAGCCGGTGATTTCCGTTAGGTCGCTGACCAGGCAGGTAACTCCCAGCATCTCGCCCGCAGACCCGCGGACGGGTGAGAGCGCAACGCCGAGCACGCGCTGTGCACCATCCGGCGTGGTGTAATCGGCTTCCAGGCGGCGGAAGGACTGGCCGGTTCCGAGTGCGGCCTGCAGCGCACCCAGCAGAGGCTCGTTCGAGGGGGCCGCCTCTCCCGTTTCCAGACGCAGGGCAGTCACGCCGCGAAACAAGTCGCGGGCGTGCAGCCCGGTAGGCGAGGCAAATCCCAGAATGCTGCGCACCGCCTCGTTCGCCTGGCGAACCGTGCCCGTAGGGCTGAAGAGAATCACGCCGCTGGCCAGATTGGAGAGCACGGCGGCGCTGACCGTCTCTGAAGCCTGGGCGCGTTCTCGTTCCGCCTGTCGCAGGCGCGCCAGTTCCTTCTCCTGCTCCTTGAGCCTCTGGATCACACCCTGCACGGCGGCGGCGGCGAAGGCTTCGCTTTCGGCGAGGGGTCTGGCCGATGGCGCCGGCTCGCTTGTGTCTACTGCGCCCCGGCGGAAGTGAAGTATCAGCCAGGCGCCGAGCACGACCATGGCGCCCACGGTCAGTGTGGCCAGGAGGAGAGCCAGCATCAGCGGGTTGTCCAGCAGCCTCACGAGTAGCGCCCTGCGTACCAGCGGAAGAAGGCGTCGCCTAGAAAGACCGCCACCAGCGCCATGCTTCCCAGAAAGACGCCGAAGGGCATTTCATAGTAACGGTACACCAGCTGAGCCGACCGCCAGGCTCGACGGCGGGCTGCAGCCGGTTCGCGGCCACGAGCCACGATGCGACGGAAGCGCCGTACCCAAACGGTCAGCACGGTGGTCAGACCGAACAGTGAGCCGGCCAGCGAGGCCGAAAACAACGTGAAGATCGTGAGCTGGACGCCCAGGAACGCGCCAATCATCCCCATCAACTTCACGTCGCCGAAGCCCATGCCTTCCACGCCTCGGGCGCGCAGGTACAGAGCCCCAGCCCCGTAGATGAAGGAAGAGCCCACCGCCGCACCCAGCAGGGAGTCGGCGAGCGAATGCAGCCGCCACGACACCTCCGGATCGAAGCTGGCGGGTACCAGTTCGGGCAGCAGCCAGCCTACCAGTCCACCCACCGGAACGAGCAAGCTGAAGAAGAACCCGAGCGCCATGCCCGGCAAGGTGAGCTTGTCGGGAAGCAGCTTGGTTTCCGCGTCGGTGAAAATCAGGCCGAGCAGCAGGAAACCGAAGACGGCGTATTTCAGCGTCAACAGCGTCGGTCCGAAGCTGAAGTAACACAGCAGGAAAAGCAGAGCCGTCAGAAGTTCGACCACCGCGTAGCGAATGGAGATGCGCGCCTTGCAATGGCGGCAGCGGCCGCGGAGCAGGATCCAGCTCAACACGGGAATGTTGTCGTGGGCGGGGATCGCTGCGCCGCACGCGGGGCAGGCCGACCTCGGACGGATTACAGACAGCCTTCGCGGCAGCCGATAGATACACACGTTCAGAAAACTGCCGAAGGCCAATCCCAGCAGAAACAGAAAAAGGGGAAACAGGTGTTCGAAGGCCTCAGTCACGCGCGATTCATCACTCTCGACAGTTGCGCCGATTATACGTCGGAAGCGCGTACCTGGCCGAGGCGGCTAGCGACCCGCGACGGTCAGCCGCAGGATATCGCCCGGAAACACGGGTGCACCTTCTACTCTGGGTGGAAGCTTGCGTTTCCAGTACATAGCGCCGTGGCGGACCAGGCGCGTCTGCGGCGAATGGAAACGCCAGCCCGCAGAAGTCTCCTCACGGATGCGCAGTGCGTAGGCGTTGACTGCGCTCGGCGCCCCCTGTTTCCACTCGTACAGCCGGCCTTCGAGCTCCTCCGAGAGCGCCTCGGTGGGCAGAAGGCAGAGCACCCAGTCGCCGGTGGCGGCCTCGAGAAAAGGACCTTCGCCTGCCTTGAGAATGGCTGCACCGTATTCGCGTGCTACTGCCAGCGTGCCGTCTGTGGAGCCATGATCTACGACTAGCATCGCATCGCAGGGGCGAAGCGACTCCAGTGCCCGGCCCAGAGCACGCTCGTCGTTATGCGTGTGAAGAAGGGCAGTGAGCGTCGGCATAGCGCGCAGGCCGGGATTCTACGCCATCAAGAACGAAGAAGCGGGATCCGGAAGAATCCGGATCCCGCTCAGGATGGCTCGCTATTCGTTGTATTCAGTGCTTTCGGTTGCGGAGCGCTCGATGCGTCCTACCGGAGTGACGGTGAGAGAGTTCTGCAAGTGGAAGGTCATTACCGTCTCCGACGGAATACGGATCTGCTCGCCCTTGGTGGCCGCCTGGACTCCGGTACCAGCGCCCGCGCCTACGGCAGCACCGATGGCGGCGCCCTTCCCGCCACCCGCCAGTCCTCCGATGATGGCCCCGAGCGCTGCTCCGCCGCCAATGGTCGCCGCCGTCCGCTTCCCGCGCGAACTACCCTCGCGCGTGAACTGGTCGGTCTGAATGGCGTACGACCTGCCGTTCACGATCAGGCGGGTCAGCTCCAGGGCGATTTCCGAGCGGCCCTTGAAGCGCCCGGCGCTCTTGGCTTCCACGATGCGGCCTTCGACCTCCGCGCCCTTGGGTACGACGACGCGGTCGCCGTAGACCAGCGGATGCTCGAGCGTGGCGCGGATGACGTCGCCGAGTTGATTGCGCTCGGAGTCAATCGAGTCAATCAAGCGGATTTCGAGCGTGGTGCCGGCGTCCAGCGTCACCGGCTCCGGGGTCCTCGGAGCCGCCGGCTGGGCCGGAGCGCTCACGGGCTGCACAGGAGCGGCCGGCGCAGCAGCGGGAACCGAGCTCCGCGCTGCCGTGGAGCGTGAAGACGCGCGCGGGCGAGCCGGCGCGGCGGGCTCTACCTGCGCCGGTGCTTCCACGGGTATAGTAGCCGACACAGCGGCCTGGGCAACGGTCAGGTTGTTCACCACCGTCTTCACGCCGGCGACCTGGGCGGCGCTGTTCGCCGCCGCAGCGCGCTCCATTTCACTGGCTACGGTACCGGTGAGCGTCACCGTGCCGTTCTCCGCGCTCACCTGAATCTGCTTCGTCGTGACGGCGGGATCGGCGAACAGCCGGGCTTGCACGTCAGCCACGATTTGGGCGTCGGTGCGGCCGCGTGAGCAGCCGATAGCCAGCCCCATGGTCAGAATCACCAGAACCGGAATGTACGTCCTGCCCCTGGACTTCATGTGATTGCCCTCACTGGGATCGGTAACAGCTCCACTGGGTCATTAGATGCACCCGCCGGCATCGCAGACAACCCATTGGTTCTGAACCCGAATCATAGCAGCGAGTTGCGGTGGCAACCGGGAACCTGGGGTGAGCCGGGGGACTCGGTATTTGCATGGCGGCTTGGGTGTGATACAAGAAGTGTCCCCTTTGGGGTGAGTTTTATGAGCATCCGGGTGGAACGATCGGAGATGAATCCGGAAGACGGGCGCTGCCAGTACTACGTCTCGCTGCAGCCGCACCTCAAGCGCGACGACCTGGATGTGCAGGTACGCATCCCGGTGGAGGTGGCTCTCTCTGTCTCTGAGACCGGCGACCTGGCTGACCTGTCCTTTGAGGTTCCCAAGAAGTATCGTACCCAGCAGGCGCTCTCCCTGATCAACAAGGCGGGCCAGGCGGCCCGGGAAAGCCAGGGTCCAGTCAGCTACGTGGACCCGCGAGTGTTCATCTCCGTGCCCGGTTTCAACGGCGATGCTGTATTCACGGCGGCGGCCAACCTGGAACTGGACGCGGCGGGTCGCATCATCGGCGTGGAAGTCCACTGACTACATAGCTTGTGAGGCGACAGCGCGCGCGGCTTCACGCGCGCGGCGCACATCGTCCATCGCACCCATGACAATGATCACATCACCGCCGAGCAGGGGACGGTCGTCGGCGGGGTTGGGGACGAACTGCGCACCGGCGGCGTCGGCCGTGCGGATGGCCAGCGGCAACAGGTTGTAGCCCGCCCGCAGGTTCAGCTCAGCCATCCTCCTGCCGACCCAGAGTGAGCCGGCCTCGACTGCGATCTCCTCGATGCGCAGGGTGCGGCTCTGCTCCTTCAGCATGATGTCCAGAAAGCTCACGACATGCGGACGGAGTACTTCGCTGGCCAGTCGCAGCCCGCCGATGTGGTCAGGCGAGACGGTGGCGTTGGCGCCGGCCTTGAGGATGCGCTCGGAAAACTTCAGGTCGGTGCAGCGGGCCACGATGCGCAATCCGGTGTTTTTCTGACGCGCCATCACGGTGATGACCAGATTCTCCTTCTCGAAGGGCAGGGCGGCAATCAAGCCGCGGGCGCGGTCGATGCCGGCCAGGTCCAGCACGGCCTCGTCCGTTGCGTCGCCCAGCAAGTACAAGAGGTCGCCAAACGCTTCGCCGTGGTGCTCCTGGAAGTGTCTGACGTGCTCCTCCCGCTGCTCGATGACGACATACGGCGTGCCGGTCTTCTGGAGCTCCTCGACGACGTGGCGGCCCGTGTCTCCCAGGCCGCAGACGATGTAGTGGTCCTTGAGTTCGCCGATCCGTTTCAGCATCTTGCGTCTCCAGAAGATTCTACTGATGTCCCCTTCCACCAGGAACGCCGTCACGACCGAGAATACGTAGAGAGTCACTGCCACGCCGATAATGACCACGAAGATGTTGAATACGCGCAGGGCGGCGACCCGGCTGGTGTCCACAAACTCGCCGTAACCAACCCCGGCCAGCGTGATCACGGCCATGTACACGGCGTCCAGGAGGGAGACGGACGTTCCACCCATGATGCGGTATCCGGCCACGGCTGCCGCCGTGGTGACCGTCAGAACAATCAGCGCAAGGCCGAGTCTTCGGCGGAGATCCATACGTGCGTCAGTGGATGGCTCAGGTGCAGGGGATGAATCGCGCGGGATTGTAGCATGTGCGCCGCGGCGGCAGCGGCCGTCGGTCGGCTAGAATGCGGCCTCAGGAGGGGTCTTGCCCCGATTCATCCCAGACACGCAGGCAGGGAAGGATCTGGCGGTCTTCGTGCTGGCAGGCGGCCGCAGCCGCCGCATGGGAAGCGACAAGGCCTTCATGGAGCTGGAAGGGAAGACGCTGCTGGCCCGTGCTCTGGAACTGGCGCGGACACTCAGTCCAAGTGTCGCGATTGTGGGCCCGGCGAGCCTCTACCAGTCCCACGGTTCGGTGGTCGAGGATATTTTTCCCGGACGCGGGCCACTCAGCGGCATCCACGCTGCGTTGTCTTCGACGTCAAGCGCGCTCAACCTGGTGCTGGGCGTGGATTCGCCCTTTGTGGAGCCGGGTTTTCTCCAGTACCTAGTGCTCGAGGCTGGCAGGAGCGGCGCCATGGTCACGGTGCCCCGTGCGGGTGGCGGCTTTCAGCCATTGTGCGCCGTGTACCATCGAAATCTCCGCGACGCCGCCCAGGCGGCCTTGGAACAGGGCAACCACAAGGTGGATGCGCTGTTCACCTGCGTCGCCACCCGCATCATCGAAGAGGCAGAAATGCAGCGATTTGCCTTTGACCCGGCGATGTTCCAGAATCTCAACACGCGCGAGGAGTTCGAGCGCGCCCGCGCGCGACTTCGCGCCCTTCAGGCCGGCCCATGACTCAGGAGCGCATCCCCTACATCGAGTTCCGCGACGTTTCGAAGGCGTTCGGCGAGCACGTGGTCCTGGACCATGTGAGCTTCAACGTCTTTCCGGCGGAGACGGTGTGCATCATCGGGCGCAGCGGCGTGGGCAAGTCGGTTTCGCTGCACCACATCATGGGTTTCCTCAAGCCGGATTCCGGCCGGGTAATCGTAGCGTTTGAAGACATCACCGACTATCCGGAGGCGGAACTGGAGCGCATCCGCAAGAAAGTGACGATGGTGTTCCAGAACGGTGCTCTCTTTGACTCGCTCACGGTGGGTGAGAACGTGGCCTTTCCGCTGCGCGAGCGGCGCGACCTGGACGAGGAACAGATCTACCAGATCGTGGACGGCCTGCTGGACATGGTCGGCGTGCGGGAGATGCGCGACCTGCTGCCCTCCGACCTCTCCACCGGCATGAAGCGCTCGGTGGCCATCGCGCGCGCGCTGGCTGCGCAGCCGGAATGCATCCTGTACGATGAGCCCACCACCCAGGTGGATCCGCTGATGGCCCAGCTCCTGGGTGACCTCATCAAGAAGCTCAAGTACCAGCTCAAGCTGACCTCGATCGTGGTGACGCACGACATGCGCCTGGCCCGGAAACTCGCCGACCGCATCGTCTTTCTGCACGAGGCAAGGGTCCACTTTTTCGGCACGCCGCAGCAGATGGATGCGTCGGATGACCCCGTCGTGCAGCAGTTCCTCAGGCTGGATGAGCTGGTGATCGCCTAGAATCCTTCCCGCACCAGTCGCTCCAACGTGACCTCGCTGGGAACTTCCTCACCCTTCAACCTCTCGGCGTACTTGGCGAGGATGTCCACCTCGATGTTGAGGTCGTCTCCCGGCTGGAGTGAGCCAAGGTTCGTGGCCCCGAGTGTGTGCGGAATGATGGCGCAGGTCACGGTGGTGCCTTCGATGCGAGCGACGGTCAGGCTGATGCCCTCGATGGCGATGGAGCCCTTGAAAACGACATACTTCGCGAGCTCTGGAGGAATCTTCACGCGCAACCAGGAGTCGTCGCCGCCCTCGACCGGCGTGAGCGCCACCAGCGTGCCTACGCCGTCCACATGACCCTGTACCACGTGCCCGCCCATGCGTGCCCCCGCCTTCATGGGCAGCTCGAGGTTCACGGACGCGCCGGTTGCGATGCGGCCAAAGGAAGTCCGGGCCACGGTTTCGGCGGCGAGATCGGCGCTGAAGGAGCCCGGGGTGATCGCCACCGCCGTCAGGCACACACCGCTGACGGAAACGCTGTCGCCCCTCTTCAACTCGCGACTCACAGCGGGGGCCTCCACAGTGATACGGGAGTGAGCGGCGCCGTTGCGCGCGGTAATCGTCTCAACCCTTACCACGCGGCCGACTTCCTCGATGATGCCGGTGAACATCAGAGTCCCTCGTAGGGATCGCGCAGGTAGCCTTCGACGGCGAAGTCCTCGCCGAAACGGTGCACGGTGAGCATCTTGATGTGGGCGGCTTCGCTCATGCGCCGGAACCCCGCGCCGCTGGCAAACGGCACTGAGCCCGTCCCCGCCAGGATCTTGGGAGCGTAATAGAGAAAGACCTTGTCCACCACGCCGGAGGCGAGCGCGGTCCAGTTGACCAGCGCGCCCCCCTCGATGAGCACGCTGGTGATGTCCATCTGGCCGAGCTTTTCCATCGCCTTGCGCAGGTCGGGACGGCCGTCAGAGGCGCCCAGCGGCACCTGCTCGACGCGGATGCCGAGCTCTTCCAGCCGCTTCTTCTTCTTTTCTTCGGCGAAAGAGCAGAACACCAGCACGTCGTCCTTAGCCGTTTTGGCGACCCGTGACTCGTCAGAGAGGCGCAGGCGCGAGTCCAAGATGACGCGCAGCAGCGGCCGCCGGCGGGGGCGGCCGGTGCGGTCAGTGAGCAGAGGATCGTCGGCGATGATGGTGCCCACGCCCACCATGATGGCGTCCATGGAATGGCGCAGCTCCTGCACGTGCGCCCGCGCCACTTCGCTGGTGATCCACCCGCCGGTGGCGCCACCGACGCCGAGGGCGGACGGGTTCTCGCTCTCACCCGGCGGCGGCGCGATCTTGCCGTCGAGCGTCATGCCCGCTTTCAGGGTGACCAGCGGCGTCCGGGTGCGGATATGCTTGGCGAAAGCCTCGTTCAGCTTGCGCGCCTCGTGCTGGCTCACGCCTTCCGCGACTTCGATGCCTGCTGCTTGCAGCCGCTCGAGCGAGCGTCCCTGCACCAGCGGGTTGGGATCCTTGGTGGCGACCACCACCCGCCGGATGCCGGCCGTAATCACCTGCTCTACACACGGACCGGTGCGTCCTTCATGGCAGCAGGGCTCAAGCGTCAGGTAGAGCGTCGCGCCGCGTGCCTTCTCGCCCGCTTGCTCCAGGGCGAGTACCTCAGCGTGTTTCACGCCTTCCCACGTGTGCGTGCCGCGGC
The DNA here is from genome assembly GCA_035573675.1 of Terriglobales bacterium. Lineage (NCBI taxonomy): Bacteria > Pseudomonadati > Acidobacteriota > Terriglobia > Terriglobales > Terriglobales bacterium. Next base: position 37,911 of record DATMAB010000012.1, on the reverse strand, counting down.
CGATCACTTGCGCTTCCCGCACCAGCAGCGCTCCGACGTGCGGGTTGGGAGAAGCCAGCGCGATGCCCTGGCGCGCCAGTTCCAGCGCCTCCCTCATGAACACTTCGTCTTCGATACGGTTGGCCATCGGGGCGATCCTTCAAGGATTACTCGAACAGCGAATCCACGAACTCCCGGGGATCGAACGGCAGCAGGTCGGCGGGCTTCTCGCCCACGCCCACGTAGCGCACCGGCAGGCCCAATTCCCGGCAAATGGCGACGACCACGCCGCCCTTGGCGGTGCCATCCAGCTTGGTGAGCACGATTCCCGTCACCCCCGCGGACTGTGTGAACAGCCGCGCCTGCTGCAACCCGTTCTGTCCGGTCGTGGCGTCCATCACCAAGAGGATCTCGTGCGGCGCTCCGGGCACCAGGCGCTGCGCGGTACGGCCCATCTTCTCCAACTCGGCCATAAGGTTGGTCTTGGTGTGAAGGCGGCCGGCCGTATCCGCGATGACGTAATCAATCTTGCGCGCCTTGGCCGCCTCCAGCGCTTCGTACAGCACAGCGGCGGGATCGCCGCCCGGCCGCGTCTTGATGACCTCCGCCCCTGTGCGCTGGCCCCAGATCTCCAGTTGCTCGATGGCGGCAGCGCGGAAGGTGTCCGCCGCGCAAAGCAAGACGCTCCTGCCCTGGGCCCTCAACACATGCGCCAGCTTCCCGATGGTCGTGGTCTTGCCGGTGCCGTTCACGCCTACGACCAGGATGACCTCCGGCCCCTGCTCCACGCGTCTTGCAGGACGCGAGTTGGCGCTGGCCAGGATGGCGAGCAGTTCCTCTTTCAGCAGTCGTTTCAGTTCCTGGACATCGGCAATCTGCCGTCGATCGACCTTTTGCCGGAGCTTTTCGAGGACCTCGTGGGTCGTAGTTGTGCCCAGATCAGCACCCACCAGCGAGGCTTCCAATTCGTCAAGCGTCTGCCGGTCGATCTCCTTGCCAATGGCGGCAACCGCTTCGATGCGCTCGCTAAGGTTCTCGCGCGTGCGCTCTACCGCCTGCTTCAGGCGGTCCAGGAAGCCGGTCTTTTTCTCCTCGCTGCCGAACAGGGTCTGGATCATGATTCGCGGGCGTGGCGCAGCCCAAAAGTCAATTATAGCGGTCGGGTCAGGAGGGACGTTCTAGCCCAGAAAGGCCTGGCCGAGTTCGCGGTCGGTGGTAGTGCCGACGCCGGCGGCCGCAGCCTGCTCGGCGGAGATCGTGGCCGCACGATGCAGGCGAAGCGCGCCGCGCTCGAACACTGAAGTGAGCGCGGCCACCACGCGGGGATCGAACTTGGTGTTGGCCAGCGAATTGATGATGCGCACCACGTAGCCTGTCTCCATCGCGGCCTGGTAGGGGCGGTTGGTGGTCATGGCGTCGAAGGTATCGGCCACGGTGATGACGCGCGGCAGCAGCGGAAGCTGGTCGCCCTTGAGCCCGTACGGATAGCCGCGCCCATCGAGCGATTCATGATGCAGCTCGATGCCAGGGATCATGTCCTTCAGCATCTCGACCGGGCGCAGGATGGTGGCGCCCTTGGTGGTATGCGTCTTCATGATCTCGAACTCTTCCGGCGTGAGCGCGCCCGGCTTTTTGAGGATGCGGTCCTCGATGCCGATCTTGCCCACGTCGTGCAGCAGGGCGGCGATGCGGATCTTCTCGATCTCCTCCTGCGGCAGCTTCATCTCCGTGGCCAGGATGACTGAGTAGCGGGTGACGCGGTCGGAGTGGCCCTTGGTATAGGGATCCTTCTCGTCCACCGCGCCGGCCAGCATCTGGATGGAGCTGAGGAAGAGGGTGCGGTTCTCCTCCGCCGCCCGCTTCAGGTCAGCGACCAGGCGTTCCAGGTCGCCGGTCATGATGTTAAAGGTCTCGGCCAGTTCGCCGATCTCGGTGCGGCTCTTCAGACGCACCCGTTGCGAGAAGTCGCCGCGCGCAATGGCTCGGCTGGATTCCGTCAATGTCTGCAGGGGGAAGGTGATGCGCCGGGCGGCGTAGGTGCTGATCAGCACGCTGACCAGCACGAAGACCACGGCCAGCCCCAGCGCGGTGCGCTGCATCTCGCGGGCTTCGCGATAAGCCTCCTCCTGCGGCTTCTGCGCGATCACCGCCCATTCCAGCGCCGGCACCGGGCTGTAAGTGCCCAGCATGTCCAGGGTCTCGTCGTTCTCGCGGATGGTGAACGGCCGGGTTTCCGCCAGACGCAGGCGCGCGCCCTGCTCGACGAAGGTCTTGACGATCTCGAACTGCGTCATGTCACGCCCGGTCGCATACTTGGGATCGGCGCTGGCCACCAGGCGGCCCCGCCGGTCCACGACGTAGGCGGAAAGTCCTCCCGTGCTCGCGTCCCGCAAACGCTGCAGCAAATAGCGCAGGTTGACGATGGCCCCCACCATGCCGATGAACCGCCCGTTCACCATCACCGGCGTGCTCACCAGCATCATCGTGCTGGTTTCCTTCCCGGAGCCGGTCGCCAACGTCTGCCCGGTGTACGAGCGCCCTTCCTTGGCGGCGGTGAAGGCATGCTCCAGCTCGCGGCGCATGAAGTCGTCGGGCGTGATGCGCCCGGCTGAGATGCCCCGCGCCTGCGTATTCAGGAGCGTGGCGTAGGCGATGTCCTCCGAGGAAGAGACGAAGCGTTCCAGCAACGCCCGCAGCTCGGGTGACGTCACTTTCGGCTCCGGCTCGATGTCCCCGCCGCTGGTCACCTGGATGGCGGAGGACAGATTCGACAGCATGGTCAGCAACCCGGTGTGCCGCTGTGCGATGTCTTCGCCGAGCGAGCGCGTGATGGTGTTCTGCAGGAGCTTTTCGTTTCGTTCCAGCCGCTCGCGGTTGCGGCTGGCGACCAGCGTGCCATAGAAGAGAGGCGGGACTACGCTCACGACGATCAGCACGCCCAGGATGACGTACAGAATGGAGATGCGCGTCAGCGTTGGCATTCAGCCCCGATCCGAGCCGGCAAACTGCAGCGCATTGTAGCGCGAAAGGCGGGCGAAACGACCCTGAATCCCCGCTCTGAGGCAGTTACCAAGGTGCTGCTGCGGCCGGAGGAGTGGGCTTTGAGGCCAGGCAACCCGCATCGGCTCAGGCACTTCCAGCGCCCCATTCGCCCCGGGCAGGGCGCGTCATCAGCTCATGGATGGCGGCCATGGGAGCCTTGCCCTCGTACAGTACGGCGTGCATCTGTTCGGTGATGGGCATTTCCACGCCGTGCCGTTTTGCCAGCCCGCGAGCGGCATTCAGGGTGAGTACGCCCTCCGCGACCATCCCTTGCATGCCGGCGACGATGTCATCGAGCTTGCGTCCGCGTCCCAGTTCCACGCCCACGGAGCGGTTGCGCGAGAGGCCCCCGGTGCAGGTCAGCACCAGGTCACCGACGCCTGCCAGACCGAACATGGTTTCGCGCCGCGCGCCGCAAGCCACGGCCAGCCGGGTGATTTCTGCCAGCCCGCGGGTGATCAGCGCGGCGATGGTGTTGTGTCCCAGCCCCAGCCCGTCACACACGCCCGCGGCGATGGCGATGATGTTCTTCAGCGCCCCACCCATCTCTGCGCCGACCACGTCGTCGCTGGTGTAGACGCGGAAGTTGGAGTCGTTCAGCGCCTGTTGCGCATATGCCGCTAGTTCGGAATCCTTCGAAGCGACCACGACCGCTGTGGGATCGCCCCGCGCTACTTCCTTGGCGAACGACGGACCGCTCAGCGCGCCGATGCGGGGCTTCATCTCCGGTCGGGCCTTGGCCAGCACCTCCGTGGCCACCTCGGTCATGCGCAGCAGCGTTTGGTTCTCAATGCCCTTGGTTGCGCTTAACAGCATCATTTGCGGCGTCAGATGGGGAGCCATCTGCTCGTAGAGCCGGCGGCAATGGTGCGACGGCATCACTGTGACCGCCATTTCCGCTCCCATAAGCGCCTGCTCCATGCTGTTCGTTCCTGCGACCGTCTTCGGAACCTTGAAATCGGGGAGAAAGAGGTGATTGGTGTGTTCGCGTGCCAGCGATTCGGCCACTTCCTTCTCGTACGCCCACAAGCGGACGCGGTGCGTGCCCCGGCGTCCGAGAGCGATGGCGATGGCCGTGCCCCACGCCCCCGCGCCGATGACCGCGATCTCGCTCACGCGCTCTCCTTGTGCCGGAGGAAGTGCAGGCGGTTTTCCGTGCCCGCCAACAGTCGCCGGATGTTGGCGTGGTGTCTGCCGACGATGAGCGCCGAGCCGACCCCCATCAGGGCATACGCGCTGGCCGGGAGCGCCTGGCGATGAAGGAGGTAGGCCGCCACGGGGAAGACCGCAACCCCCACCATGGATCCTAGTGAAACATAGCGAAACAGCATTACCATCAGCAGGAACGCGCCAAACGCCGCCAGCATAGCGTCCGGAGCCAGCACGGCAAAGCTTCCGGCGGCCGTCGCTACACCCTTACCGCCCCGGAACTTGAGCCAGATGGGAAAGATGTGGCCGACCACGGCAAAGAGGCTAGCCGCGGCTGCGGCGACGTATATCTCGGAGGGAAAAGGATGTGGCCAAGGATCCTGGGACCAGGGCACGTTCAGGTAAGCCCAATCGATGATTTCCCGCCAGTATGTTAGCTGAACAAGTACCACACCTGCGGCAAACCCTTTGCCTGCATCGAGCACCAGTGTTGCGATCCCAAGGGCCACAGACCTGCGGGCCACATTTGTTGCTCCGATATTCCCGCTGCCAGTGCGTCGCACGTCCTCATTGTGGAAGATGCGCACTAGGAGGTATCCGAACGGAATGGAGCCCAGCAAATACGAAAGCCCGGCGACTATGGCAAGCTTTTCCATTCAATCCAGCTTGAAGCTCGCGAGCTTGGTGTACTCGGAGCCTTTCGGCGAGAGCCTGCTCTGGTACAGATGGAACTCGCGGGCCGTCATGGTACCAAAGTCCGGAGGCGGCATCGCGGCCAGCTTTTCCTGCAGGCGGCGAAAGCGCAGGTTGGGTTTGTCCTCGGGCCCGCGCCCCGGTCGCCCGGAGCCGGAGCGCGCCAGCGTCAGGTGGGGCGCAAACTCCCGTCGCTCGCGTTCGTAGCCCAGACCCTCCATCGCCTGCTCAACTTTTTCTGCCAGCTCAGCCAGAGGTTCGCTGGCTTCCACGCCGATCCAGAAGACTCGTGCCGACCGCGGAGTAGGGAAGAAGCCGGTGCCGCCGAACGAGATCTGTGGCGCTCTATTCCGTATTCCAGCCAGGCTCTGACGAACGCGCTCCGCCGTGGCTTCATCCGTCTCACCCAGGAACTTCAGCGTCAGGTGCAGCGATTCCGGCCGCACCCAGCGCACCTCCGGCGCAAATCCACGCACACCTTCCATGAATCGGGCCAGCCGCTGGCGAATTGCGTCCTCGATGTCTATCGCAACAAAGAGTCGCACGGCGGCTCCTAGCTCCTAGCTAGTGGCTGGAGGCTGGAAGCTAGTAGCGTGAGGTCGGGTCTGCGGTCTCGGTGTAATTGGACGCTCAAAGCAGTCTCCTCCTCACCATATCCAGCGCCTGCTGGCTGGCCAGCCGCCGGACCATTTCCCGGTCGCCGGGAAACTTGCGTTCGATGACCTCGGTTTTCTTTCCGTCGGCCAGTGCGTGGAAGACCAGCCCCACGGGCTTTTCCTCTGTGCCCCCGGTAGGGCCGGCGATTCCCGTGACCGCCAGCCCCATCCGGGCTTTTGCTTTTTCGCGCACGCCCTCCGCCAGCGCAGAAGCCACCTCGCGGCTCACCGCGCCGTGCGCCTTGATGAGTTTCGCCGGGACGCCTGCCAGCTTGGTCTTCAATTCGTTCGAATACACGATCGTGCCGCCCACGAAGTAGCGCGAGCTGCCGCTCACAGAAGTGATGCGCTGTCCGATCATCCCACCTGTGCACGATTCAGCCACCGCCAGCGTCGCTTGTCTCATCTGCAGGTAGTAGCCGACGATCTGCTCCAGCGTTTCCCCTTCGCGGGAGAAGATCAGGTCGCCCAGCTCGTCCTCAAGTTCCTCCGCCAGGTCGTCCACCAGTTGCTGCGCCTCTTCCTGCGAGACGGCGCGAGCCCGCAGGTGAAGTTGACACTCCCCGGGCGACGCCAAAATCGTGGTCTGCACCCGCAGTTGCTTGCTGTAGATGGGCGCCACTCTGGAATCGAGCTGCGATTCAGGAACCATCGCCACCTTGAGCACCCGTGTGGCGATGAACACCTGCGGCAGCTTCGCGCGCAAACGCTCGGCGCAGTGGTCGAGAAACATCGGCTCCAATTCGACCGGCGGTCCGGGAAGCAGGAGCACGATCTTCTCGCGCCCGTCCAGCGTGCCTTCGATCCACTGTCCCGGAGCGGAACCCCTGGGGTTGGGTATCGCTTTAGCGCCCGCCACCAGGTCGGCTTGGCGCAGGTTGTTCTCCGGCATCTTGATGCGACGTGCCGCGAAGCGCGCATAGAGCTCGCCCACCAGGCCCGGGTCACGCTTGAGTTCCCGTCCCAGCGCGGCGGCCACGGCCTCGCGGGTGAGATCGTCCTCGGTCGGGCCCAGGCCGCCGGAGATCAGGATCACGTCCGCCCGGTCGAGCGCCAGCCGTACGGTTTCCTCGATGTGTCCGCGGTTATCGCCGACGATGGTCTTGAAAATGACCTCGACTCCCAGGCGGTTCAGTTGCTCGGTGAGAAACAGGGAATTCGTGTCCTGGCGGAAAGGAGTGAGCAACTCAGAGCCGACGGCGATGATCTCGGCGGAGACGGACATGGATCATTTTCTCATTGAGTCACGAATAATCAGGGCGGGACATGCCACTCCCGGACCGCTTCCACAGCCTTTCCAATGCTTCAATGAAGCAAGGACTCACTCGGTCAGTCGATTAGCGGCTTCCCTTGGATTCCCCACGCCAGATGGTGCACGGCATTCGTAGTCGCCAGGATGGCCGACTTCCCGGGGGCAAACGCCAGCCCTACCAGGCCGTAGCCGGCCACCGCCAGGGAGGCCTGTCCGTCGGGCGCGATCTTCACGATGCCGCGCTTGCCCCCCAGCGATGCCGCTACGTACAGGTTGCCGTGGACATCGAAAGCGATGCCCTGGGGTCGTCCCAGTCCGCGGTAGAACACGGAGACGTCCCCGGCGGGGCTGATGCGGTACACGACATCAAAGCTCGACGTGGTCGGGCCGGTCACGTACAGATGGCCGTCCGTCCCGAACGCCAGATGGTACGCGGCGATACTCGGCTCAATAGTGGCGAACACGAAGATCTGCCGGTCCGGGGCGATCTTGAAAATGGTGCCGCTTCGGTCGCCGACGTACAGGTTGCCCTCGCGGTCGAACGCCATCCCGGTAGCGATGCCCATGCCTTCGGCGTAGGTGGAGAGTGTGCCGTTCGACGCTACGCGGTAGACCGTGCCGTCGTAACGCGAGGTCAGGTACAGGCGGCCTTCACGGTCGAACGCCATCGCGGTGGCGTTCATCACGTCCGTCAGGAACGGCTTCACGTTGTAGTGCGTGTCGATCTTGTAGACCGAGACCGGGACCTTTTGCCCGCGTGAGCCGGAAAAGGTCACGTAGATGTTGCCTTCGGCGTCGAGCGCGGGATTGGCTACGGGGTGAAGATTCTCCGCCACGGGAAACGCCACTTCCACATGATGCGCGTTCGAATTGTGTCCGTTGGTGGAAACCACAACCGGCCCGGCCACGGCGCCCTCCGGGACGCGGGCCACCAGAAAATCTTCCGAGCTGATGACGACCGAGCCTTCCACCTCGCCGAACCGAACGCGCGGCCGGCCCAGCGAAGGCGGCTTCAGGGCACTGCCCACGATGCGGACCTCGCCCCCGGGCAGCGCAGCCGGCGGGATGACCGCCTCGATGTGCGGTTTCCCGTTGATGTTTTTTCTTCCCAGGATGCGGTCGGAGATCCCCATCGTCCCCCAACGCTCGTGCGCTTCTACGTCAGCCAGCCCGCTCGCAGCAGCAGTTCGGCGCCCAGGCGCGCGTACAGTCCCGCTGCGACGTCATCCATCATGATGCCCAGACCGCCGTGGAGCTTTTCCAGCCGGCGCAGCGGCGGCGGCTTCACGATGTCGAAGACGCGAAAAAGTATAAGGCTCACCAGAAGCGATTTCCAAGCCACCGGCAGCGCCAACAGCGCGACCATCTGGCCGGCCACCTCGTCGATCACCACCGACTGCGGGTCGTCGGTGCCGCGCTCCCGGGCCACCGCCGCAGCCGCGGGAATCCCGGCCAGGACCGCGGCCACGGCCAGTCCTGTCGCTACCGGCCAGTGCAGTTCTGATGGCAGTGAAGAAGCCAGAGCCACCCACAGCCCCACCGTCGCTGCCGAAGCCCAGGTCCCCGGCGCCGGCCGTAGATGTCCGATTCCCAGTTGGGTGGCGACCATCCACGCCCACAGGGGCGCTTTGGGCAGCGGGACAGGATTATCGCTCGTGGTTTCCATCGCGCTTCGCAGGTTGCTGTGGCTGGGATTGCGAGGTTTGTCCCGGCGCGTCGCCCTCAGGCGCTGTGATGGGAGTCGAGATGACGTACTGCCCGCTCGCCCACTTGCCCAGATCGATCAACCGGCAGCGCTCACTGCAAAAAGGAAACTCGGGCTCGGAACGCAGTACCAGCTTGCGGCACGTCGGACAGCGGAGGCTGCGAATTCTTTTCTTCTTGGTCATTCGAGCGCGTCGGAAGAATGCGCGCGTAACTACAGCAGCTTCACCACCAGGTCATAGTCGTGCGCTTCCACGATCTCGCACCGGTAGAAATCGCCGGGTGTCGGCAGGCGGTGCGGTCCGAAGTCGCTGACGAAGACCTTGCCGTCAATTTCCGGTGCGTGCATCTCGGTGCGTCCCTCCCACAGCAGCGCGCTTTCTTCCGAAGGACCCTCCACCAGCAGGTCGAACTCGCGGCCCAGCAGCTTCCGTTTCTTCCGTCGGCTCACCTGTTTCTGCACCTGCATCAGCTTTCTGCGACGCCGTTCGATCTCCCTGGGTTCCAGCTTGCTCGCCAGGTGGTAGGCCTCGGAGCCGGCTTCGTCCGAGTAGGCGAACACGCCCATCCAATCGAACTCGGCGGCCCGCACGAAATCGCACAACTCGTCGAAGTCTCGCTCCGTTTCGCCGGGGAAGCCCACGATGAACGAGGTCCTGAGCGTCAGGTTGGGGATGGTGCGGCGCATCTTCTCGATCGAGCGCAGGAAGATCTCCGCCCCGGCGCCGCGCTTCATGCGCTTCAACACCGCGGGCGAGGCATGCTGCAACGGCACGTCAATGTAGGAGCACACCTTGTCGTGTCGCGCGATTGTCTCCAGCAGGCGCCCGGTGATCTTGTTGGGATAGGCATAAAGAAATCGCACCCAGCGCAACTCCTCGATCCCAGCCAGCCGCTCCAGCACCAAGGGCAGGCCGTCCTCCAGGCCGAGGTCTTCGCCATAGCAGGTGGTGTCCTGGCCGATCAGGGTGATTTCTCGCACCCCGCTGCGCGCCAGGCGCTCGGCCTCCGCGACCACCGATTCGAAGCGCCTTGAGCGGAACTTGCCGCGTAGTTGCGGAATGATGCAGAACGAGCAGGGATGATCGCAGCCCTCGGCGATCTTGATGTACGCCGAGTGCCTGGGTGTCGCCAGCAGGCGTGGGGTGGTGTCGTCGTAGAGATAATTCGGCAGGTCGGCGATCGCGCCCTGCCACGCGTCGCGGGCGAAGCGGCCCGCTGCCTCGCGGACGGTGCCTTCCGGCCGCGAATTCAATATCGTGAACGGAGCGGACCCCGCGGATGCCCGCCCATTTCGAATCCCCGCGGCATCCAGAATGCGGTCCAGCTCCCCCGTTCCCACCACCGCATCCACTTCAGGAATGTTCCTGCGAATCTCGTCGCGGTAACGCTCGACCAGGCATCCGGCCACCACCAGCTTCTTCGCCCGCCCGCCGGGGTTCGTGTCCGACGCCTTGTGGCCGGCCATTTCCAGGATGGTGTTCACCGACTCCTGCTGTGCGCTTTCGATGAACGAGCAGGTGTTGACGACGATGACGTCGGCGTCCTCGGCCCGCGGAGTGATTTCCGCCCCGGCCTTCGCCAGCATGCCCATCATGACTTCGCTGTCCACCAGGTTCTTGGGACACCCCAGGCTCACGAAGCCGACCTTGGCGGCCTGATTTGTGCGCGGGCCTTCGGCAGTCGTCGCGTCGCCGCATTCCAAGACTGGAAGTTCTGTGGGCATCGAACACTAGATTCTAACAGGGGGCTCGGAGCGCTTGACCGGGGGCGTGACAGCCTTGGCTGGAAGCCAGCGGCCAGGAGCTAGCGGCTGGCAGTGATTTCTTCGTACAGCTCCGGCAGCTTCTTCGCGTCTTCAGCCGACTCCCCAAACCTGGCCCGCTCGTAGTGCCCGGTGAACTGAGCTACCTGCTGGCGCAAATGTGCGTCGCCCAGAGTCGCAAGAAACTCCTCTGGCGTCTGCGAAGGCCGTTTGGGCCAGCCGCGACGCGCCAGCCGCTTGAGCAGCCGCTCGTACCAGATGCTGGCGGCTGCCCGCGGCGCCCGCTCAGGACGTGCGGCCGTTCGCCGGTTGCGCCATCCCCGCCATAGGCGCCGCGAATTCAACAGGACCATCAGGCTCGCCAGTGTCGCTACCGCTCCCACACCCCACTCTTGCGGCGACTCCTTGGCGCGCTGCTGCGTTTCCCGGGCCGCCCGCACCAGCATGCGATAACGCTCCCGGATCCACTTCAAGGTGTCCAGGCGCCGTCGCCGGCTGGCCTCCAGCATGGTGCTGCCGAGCTGGTTTTGATGCGTGAAGTCGTAATTGATCACCCACTCGCGCCAGAACTCGCGCGCCGCGTCCACGTAAAGCAGGAAGCGCTGCCAGGCGCCGGGTTGCGGGCGGTCGGCGGCGGGCGTGGGGTCGAACGCCACCCAGCCCTGCCCGGGGAAGTACGCCTCCACCCAGGAGTGTGCGTCGCGCGCCCGCACGATGTAGCTGCCCGTGACGTCATTGAACTCGCCCCCGCGGAAGCCGTTGACGATGCGCGCCGGCACACCCAGCGCCCGCAGCATCACCGTCATGGCGGAGGCGAAGTACTCGCAGTGGCCCTGCCGACGCTCGAACAGAAAGTGCGCCAGCGGATCGCCCTCCTTCGTGCCACTGAGCTGCAGCGTGTAGCCGAACCGCGTTTTCAGGTAGTTCTCGATCTGCGCCGCGCGATCATAGTTGTTCCCCGCGCCGGAGGTGATCTGGCGGGCCAGGTCGCGGATGCGCGGGTCGAGTGCGGGTAGTTGCAGGTAGGGCTCCAGGACCTCTCGCGAAGGCGTGCCTTCGGCTGCTCGCAGCGTCGTCGCTCGCGGCCGCGTGATGTCGCTCGTGGCCGCGTAATAGGTGACGGGACGGAAGCGGTCCTGGTTGTAAACCGTTCCCGCCTTGTCCAGGGCGATCTGCCGATAGCTCCCGGTTAGTTCGCGCGCCACCGGCGCCAGGAAGAACACGTTCGTGTCCACCGGCTCCATGACCACGCGGTAGTGGATCAGTGTCGGCGCCGCCCCCTGGGTAGCGGTCTCGGACTGGGTTGCCCGCGCGGCCGCTTCCAGGTCGTAGCGTCCCTGTTGCGCCATCCACAGCGTGAGCTGATGCGGCGGATTGAACCAGCGCCGGCCGTCGAAGGACGCCAGCGCCACGCCCCGCCACATCAGGTCGTAGCTGCCCGCGGTGTCGCCCTCGATCTCGATGCGCATGATCACCTGGCTCGATTGCTGGATCTCCCCGATCTCGCCCAGGCGTACGTCGTCGCTGAACCCGCTGACCAGTTGGTTGCGCGGCGCATACTGGCTCAGGTATCCGCCCGTCACCCGCGGCAGCACGAAGAAAATGCCTGCTGCGCCCAGCAGGATGGAAACCATCAGCATGGCGGCGGTGGTGGAGAGCGACCACGCCATGCGGCGCTTGCCGCCCGCGGCCTCGCGTGCGCGTCCCGCTGCGGCGGCCGCGGACCGCGCCATCTCCCAACTGGTGAAGGTCGCCACGGCCAGCAGGAGGAAAAGGGCGAAAGCGGCCAGGAAGAGCGTATCCACCGTGAGCACCGCTGCCGCCAGCACGGAGAGGAACGCCAGCACGCACAACCACACGATGTCCCGGTTGCGGTGCACGGAGAACAGCTTGACCACCAGGATCAGCAGCACCAGGTGCGCCGTCGCCGTGACGAAGCTGCCCGAAAGCAGCAGGAAATCCACCACGTAGAACAGCGCGTAGAAGATGGCGATATACGATGTCCAGCTCTCGGGGATGACCACCGTGCGTTCTCGCAGCAGCAGGTAGCCGCGCAGCCCCAGCGCCACCAGCACCACCAGCACCGAGAGCAGGTCCAGCTTGCCCGTCCCCGCCAGGGTGGTGAACCCGGTGACGATCATCAGGTAGAGCGCGATCTCGAAGTAGCGCTCCACCGTGCTGCGCGTACCCGCCAATCCGCCGCCTGTGAATCTCGCCTGCGCCATGTGGCCTCTATTGTTCTCCACTCGTCGCACAAAAGGAAGGTCTTCTCCGAGAACTGAGAACTGAGAACCGAGAACTGATGTGCTGAACTGACAACTGGCAACTGGCAACTGTAAACTGATGGGTCGGGCATCGGGTCCCACGCAACGCAATCCCGCCAACCCCGCCAGGTCCGGAAGGAAGCAACGGTAACGGGCTCGTGCGTGTGCAGTGGTTCTCCCGGTGCCCGGCATCCTTGTTGCGACTGAATGGACATTCATCGCCCCATCGTCCACAATAGTCGCTTCATTTTTCCGGGAGAAATCAGGTTTGAGCACGCTGCGGGCGAAGATCACGGCGCTGGGCACGTACGTACCGCCCCGCCTGCTGACCAACCAGGACTTGGAGAGGATGGTCGAGACTTCCAACGAATGGATCCTCGAGCGCACCGGCATCCGCCAGCGCCACATTGTGGACCAGGGCGTGGCCGCGTCCGACCTCGCGGTGGAAGCGGCGCGTGCCTGCCTGGCCGAGCGTGGCATTCCGCCCACCGAGGTCGAAGCCATCTTCATCGCCACCGTCACTCCCGACATGATGTTCCCCTCCACCGCCTGCCTGGTGCAGCACAAGCTGGGCGCGCCGGGCGCCTGGGGCTTCGACGTTTCCGCGGCCTGCTCGGGCTTCGTCTATGCGCTGCAGACCGGCGCCCAATTCGTCGCGGGCGGCGCGCACAGGAAAGTGCTGGTCATCGGCGCCGACGTGATGTCTTCCATCATCGACTACACCGACCGCGCCACCTGCGTGATTTTCGGCGATGGCGCCGGCGCCGTGCTGCTCGAGCCCACATCCGACCCTGACGATGGCCTCCTCGACTTCCTGCATGAAGTCGATGGCTCCGGAGGCTGTTCGCTCTACATGCCCGGGGGCGGCAGCCTGCACCCCGCCTCGCGCGAGACCGTAGAAAAGAAGATGCACTACGTGCACCAGGACGGCCAGGCGGTCTTCAAGTACGCGGTGCGCAAGATGGCCGAAGTCTGCGAGAAGATCCTGGTGCGCAACGGATACACCGGCAAGGACGTGGCCGCGTTCATTCCGCACCAGGCCAACCGCCGCATCATCACCGCCACCGCGGACCGCCTGGGCATGTGCGCCGACCGCGTCATCATCAATATCGACGAGTACGGCAACACCACCGCCGGCACCATCCCGCTGGCCATGCACACCGCGCGCCAGCAAGGCAAATTGAAGAAGGGAGACTTGGTGCTGCTGGCCGCTGTCGGCGCAGGTTTCACCGTCGGCGCCACACTGCTGCGCTGGTCGTACTAGGTGTTGCGGTCATCCCGAGCGCGGCGAGGGACTCCTATGACCGCCCTTTCCCATGGTTGACGCTATGAACGCTTCTGTTCCCGACCACGTCCGCTCCATCTTCGACAAGGCCGACTTCCTCCGCCACCTCGGCATCGAACTGACCGCGGTCGGCCCGGACTGGTGTGAAACCGCACTGGCCGTGAAGCAGCATCACCGCCAGCAGCACGGCTACATCCACGCCGGCGTTCTGGCCACCCTCGCCGACCACACCGCCGGCGGCGCGGCTCGGGCCGCCTCAGGCGAGCGCGACGTCATCACCATCGAGTTCAAAATCAACTTTCTGCGTCCGGCCGTGGGCGACCGCCTGCGCTGCCGCGCCCGCGTCCTGCGCGCCGGCAAGTCCATCGTCGTCAGTGAGTCGGAAGTCTTTGCGGTGAAGGACGGTGAGGAGAAGCTGGTCGCCAAGGCCACCGAGACGTTGTCCTTGATCTGATTTTGGGATTGTCATCCTGAGCGAGCCGCTCTTGCGAAGGATCTGGGCGGCCCGCGCGAAGCCCGAAGCGAAGCGGAGGGCCGAAATCGCGCGCTTGGGCCGCATCCTCATTCGCCCTAATCTTCATCCCGTACCGCGCACCCCGGCACCTGTGAAGGGCTTACGGGTGCGTCATCCTCTCCGGCTTCACCAGTTGGTCGAACTCCTCGCCCGTCAAGTAACCCAGCTTGAGCGCGGCTTCGCGCAGGCTGGTGTGCTCGACGTGCGCCGTGTGCGCCACCTGGGCCGCCTTGTCGTAGCCGATCTTGGGAGTGAGGGCGGTCACCAGCATGAGCGAGTTCTTCACGTACCACTCCACCTTGGCCTTGTCCACCTCGATGCCCTTGACCATGTACTCGACGTAGCCGTGGCAGGCGTCGGTGAGCAGGGTGACCGAATGCAGGAAGTTGTAGATCATCACCGGCTTGAAGACGTTGAGCTCGAAGTTGCCCTGGGAACCGGCGAAGCCCACCGCGGCGGTGGCGCCGTGCACCTGGACGCACACCATGGTCATGGCCTCGCACTGGGTGGGATTCACCTTGCCGGGCATGATGGAGGAGCCGGGCTCGTTCTCCGGGATGCTCAGTTCGCCCAGGCCGCAGCGCGGGCCGGAGGCCAGCCAGCGGATGTCGTTGGAGATCTTCATGAAGGAAGCAGCCAGGGTCTCCAGTGCTCCTTGCGCGAAAACGATTTCATCGTGCGCCGAGAGCGCCGCGAACTTGTTGGGGTGGGAGCGGAAGGGAAGTCCGGTCAGCTCGGCGATCTTCTTCGCCGCCCGCTCGGCGAACTCGGGATGGGCGTTCAGCCCGGTGCCCACCGCCGTCCCTCCGATGGCCAATTCGTACAGGCCTTCCAGCACCTGCTTCAGGCGGGTGATGTCGCGCTCCAGCAGGCTGGCCCAGCCGCCGAACTCCTGCCCGATGGTCAGCGGCACGGCATCCTGCAAATGGGTGCGCCCGATTTTCACCACGTCCTGGAACTGTTTCGCCTTGGCGCGGATGGCGCTGGCCACGCTCTCGACGGCGGGGATCAGCGCGCGCTCCACCCGCTCGGCCGCCGCGATGTGCATGGCCGCGGGAAACGTGTCGTTCGACGACTGCGACATGTTCACGTGATCGTTGGGATGGATGGGCTTCTTCGAGCCCAGCTCGCCGCCGGCCAGCTCGATGGCGCGGTTGGAGATGACCTCGTTCACGTTCATGTTCGTCTGGGTGCCGGAGCCGGTCTGCCAGATGCGCAGGGGGAACTGGTCGTTCAGCTTGCCGGCGATGACTTCGTCGGCAGCCTCGACGATCAGCTTGGCCTTGTCTGCGGGCAGCTTGCCCAGGTCCTGGTTCACCAGCGCGCACGCCTTCTTCAGGATGCCGAAAGCGCGGATCAGCTCCGGCGGCATGGTGTCCCGGCCGATGTTGAAGTGCAGCAGCGAACGCTGCGTCTGCGCTCCCCAGTACACATGGGACGGCACCTCGATGGTGCCCATGCTGTCGGATTCCGTGCGGGTGGCTGGTTTCTTCATTGCCGTCGCCATGAGGACACCCCTCTGTATGGATGTGTGCGTTTGCAGGAAGGAAGCCGAATTATAGCAGCGGCCTGGTGCCCCACGTTCGCGCCTGCCTTTGGCGCGTACGTGGGTTGAGTGCCCATCGTGACTCAGTTGACTCAGGCTCACGCAAAGGTTCGTTTCCCCCACGTCTGCGCCGAACAGCACGGCGCAGACACGGGGCACCTTCAAGTTCTAATTTGGGCGCCAACCAGGAATTTGGCCGAGGGTGCCTCGTTCACACCTGCAGTTGGGCGCTAACGTGGGTCCCACTTTCGTGAGGCTATCCTTCTGAGCCCTGCGCCCCTGCCCTCGTTCTTCGTGTTCCCTTCGTGTCCTTTGTGGTGAGCTTTTCCCGCGACTTCCGCGTGTTACGATTCCCCTCTAGCCATCATGAACGCCGAGCCCACGCTCGCCACGCAAGTCAAGCGGACCGAGCGCCACACACCGGGCCATCTCTTCGACGTCCTCTGTATCGGCGCCGGTCCCACCGGCATGGCCTGCGCCATCGAAGCGCAGAAGCGCGGCCTCTCCGCCGTGCTGGTCGACAAGGGCTGCCTGGTCAACTCCATCTATCACTACCCGGCCAACATGGTCTTCTTCACCACGCCGGAACTGCTGGAGATCGGCGACATCCCCTTCACCACCGCGCACCAGAAGCCCACCCGCCAGGAAGCGCTCGAATATTATCGCCACGTCGCCCAGCACTACCGCCTCGACGTGCGCCAGTACGAGCGCGTCGTACGCGTCAGCGGCAAGGATGGCGACTTCCACGTTGAGACCGTCACTTCACACAACGAGGTGGTTCACTACCACGCCCGCAAGCTGGTGGTTGCCACCGGCTACTACGACCTGCCCAATCGCCTCGGCGTCCCCGGCGAGGACCTGCCCAAGGTCTTCCACTACTATCGCGAGCCGCACCCGTTCTACGCTTCGGACGTGGTCGTGATCGGCGGCAAGAACTCGGCCGCCGAGGCCGCGCTCGACCTGTGGCGGCACGGCGCGCGCGTCACCCTGGTGCATCGCGGCCACGGCATCCACGCCAACGTGAAGTACTGGCTCAAGCCGGATATCGAGAACCGCATCAGGAACGCCGAGATCGCCGCCTACTTCAACGCCCACGTGCGCGAGATTCTGCCCGACAGCGTTCTCCTCTCGACGCCCGAAGGCGACGTCGTCCTGGAGAACGACTTCGTCTTTGCCCTCATCGGCTACCATCCCGACTTCGACTTCCTGCGCAGCCTGGGCATCGAGCTTTCACCCGACCATTGCCGCCCCCTCTGCGATCCGGAATCGCTGGAGAGCAACATTCCCGGCCTCTACGTCGCCGGGGTGATCGTGGCGGGCTCCCGCACCAGCGAGATCTTCATTGAGAACGGCCGTTTCCACGGCCACCAGATCGCCGAAGACCTCAAGCGAAAGTTGAAGTCCTCGGTCTAGCTTACTGACTCTGGGTGGGCGGTTCTTGGAGGGTCTTTCGGACTCACGCACTGGTAAAGTCTAAGAGCCAAAAGCCAAGAGCCAAGAGCTAGGAGCCAGTAGCTAGAAGCCAGCAGCTAGTAGCTGCTTTCAGAACGGAATATCTTCGTCCGTAATCTCCGGTCCCGGCGCCGCCGCGGGTTCCGGAGCGCGCTGATCCATCTCGTCGCCGCCGCGCGACCGTCCTTCGCCGCCCGCCTCACGGCCGCCCAGCAGTACGAGGTCGCTGGCCACGATTTCCGTCATGTATTTTTTCTGGCCGGTCTGCTTGTCGTCCCAGGAGCGCGTCTGGATGCGCCCCTCGATGTACACCGAGCGCCCCTTCTTCAGGTATTCGCCGGCAATCTCCGCCATCCGCTGCCAGGCCACCACGTTGTGCCACTCCGTGCGGTCCTGCCACTGGCCGCTCTTGTCCTTGTAGCGCTCGTTCGTGGCCACGGTGAAGCGGGCCACCGCCGTGCCGTTCGGCGTGTATTTAACTTCCGGATCGCGCCCCAGGTTCCCCAGCAGGATCGCCTTGTTCACGCTGCGCGCCATGTGTCTTTTGCTCTCCTTGTCGAAAGTTCGCCCACTATACCAGACCATCGCACGAGCAGTACCGTCCGGCCTCATTCTGTTTTGGAAAACAGGAAAGTCTCCTTCGTGCTTCCTTCGTGTCCTTTGTGGTTGAGCTCTTGCTGAATGCTGATTGCTGACTGCGGACGGCTTGTTACAATCGCCGCCGTGCCTACCCGCCGGGAGTTCTTGTACGGAATAACAGCCACCGCTCTAGCCACACCTGCAGGAAGTTTCGCTTGGCCGCCAGACACAGACCTCCGGGTGAACCCTGGACGCCTGCGCCGGCGCTTGGAGGCTCTTAGCATCTTTGGTCGTCCCGAGGGCGGCAGCTTCGCCGATGGCGTCAGCCGCCTCGGGTATTCGGACGCCGACGTCGCTGCCCGCGCCTGGGTCATGGACCAGATGCGCGCCGCCGGTCTCGAGCCCCGCATCGACCCCGCCGGCAACATCCTGGCCCGCCGCGCCGGAACCGACGCCGCGCTGCCGCCCATCCTTTTCGGCTCGCACATCGATTCCGTCCCCAATGGCGGCAACTTCGATGGGGACGTCGGTTCCATGTCGTCCATCGAGGTCGCGCACACGCTGCGGGAAGCAGGGAAGACCACCCGCCATCCTCTTGAAGTGGTCATCTGGGCGAACGAAGAAGGCGTCGCCTACGGCAAAGGTCTCGACGGCAGCCGCGCCGCTGCCGGCCAGCTCATGCCCGGCGAACTTGAAGAAGTCTGGAACGGCGTGGCCCGCGCCGATGCCATCCGCAAGGTCGGCGGCGCTCCCGAGCGCATCGCCGAAGCGCAGCGGAAGCCCGGTTCTTTCCACTGCTATCTCGAGCTGCACATCGAGCAGGGCGGGACGCTCGACCAGGCCGGTATTCCCATCGGCATTGTGGAAGGCATCGTGGCCATCGACCACTATGACGTCGAAATCCGCGGTTTCGCCAACCACGCCGGAACTACACCCATGCCCGGTCGGAAAGACGCCCTGCTGGCCGCCAGCGAACTGGCCCTCGAAGTCAACCGCATCGTGCGCTCCGAGCCCGGCCGCCAGGTGGGCACCGTGGGTCGGCTTCTGGTCGAGCCCAACGCGCCCAACGTCATTCCCGGCCGTGTACGTCTCACCGTCGAACTCCGCGACCTCTCCGGCGAGAAGATCGCGCGCCTGGCGGAGAGCGTTCGCGGCGCCGCTCGCGCTATCGCCACCCGCACCGGCACGGAAATCGACATGAAGCTCGCCAGCCACCACGAGGCCGCTCTGGCTACACCCGCCGTGCAGAGGGCCATCGAGCAAGCCGCCGACTCTCTCGGCCTGCGGCACACGCGTCTGCCCAGCGGCGCCGGCCACGACGCCCAGATGATGGCCCGCCTCGGCCCCATGGGCATGATCTTCGTGCCCAGCGTCGGCGGCATCAGCCACTCCCCGCGTGAGTTCAGCCGCTGGGACCAGATCGCCCAGGGCGCCGACGTCCTGTTGCACACCATTCTGGCGTTGGATACTGT
This sequence comes from Terriglobales bacterium, assembly GCA_035573675.1. Lineage (NCBI taxonomy): Bacteria > Pseudomonadati > Acidobacteriota > Terriglobia > Terriglobales > Terriglobales bacterium. Next base: position 18,559 of record DATMAB010000012.1, on the reverse strand, counting down.
AGTCCTCTCTACCTCTCCTCGGTAGCACTTGCCGGCCGGGGCTCCAGTCGCAGGATGACCTTCCCGGTCTGGCCCGGCTTTCCTGCTCGTAGTACAGTTCCCGACGTGTTCGCTCTCCGCACCGCATGGGATCTCTCCTCCAACCGCCTTGCGGTGGCGCTGGCCGACGCCCGCCGCCTGGGCAGGGAAGTCCTGGACCTCACCGAGTCCAACCCTGCGCGTTGCGGCTTTGAATACGATCAGCCTGCCATCCTGGCGGCGCTCGCCCAGCCCGCTTCTCTCGACTACCGTCCCGAGCCCCTCGGATTGCTCTCCGCCCGCCAAGCCGTTGCCGGTTACTATCGCGATCGCGGCGAAGAGGTCTCGGCGGACCGCATCCTGCTCACCACCTCCACCAGCGAAGCGTATTCCTTTCTCTTCCGCCTGCTCTGTGACCCGGATTACGAAGTGCTCATCCCGCGTCCCAGTTATCCGCTGTTCGAGTTCCTGGCCGGCCTCCAGGACGTCCGTCTCACGCCCTACCCGCTCTTCTACGACCACGGCTGGCACCTCGACCGGCACGCGCTCGAATCGGCCTTGTCGTCCCGCACCCGCGCGCTGGTTGTCGTTCACCCCAACAATCCGACCGGCAGCTTCGTCCCGCCGGCCGAGGCCGAATACCTCGCCCGCCTCTGTGCCGACCGCGGCCTCGCGCTCATTGCCGACGAAGTGTTTCTGGACTTTCCCTTGACCTCCGCCGCGCCACGCAGCTTCGCCACTCAAACCGCGGCGCTCACCTTCACGTTGAGTGGGCTCTCCAAGCTGGCCGGCTTGCCGCAGATGAAGGTCGCCTGGGTGGTGATCAGCGGTCCGCCCGGCCTGGCCCGTCCCGCTCTGGATCGCCTCGAAGTCATCGCCGACACGTATCTTTCGATGAGCACTCCCATCCTGCTCGCCCTGCCGCACCTGCTCGAGACGCGCCACAGGTTCCTCGCTCAGGCTCGCCCGCGGCTGACGACGAATCTGGACGAACTCGACCGCCGCCTCGCCGCCCAGAGCCTGGTACAGCGGCTGGAGCTGGAGGGCGGTTGGTACGTCGTGCTTCGCGTTCCCGCCCACCAGCCGGACGAAGACCTGGCGCTCGCCCTGCTCGGCCGCCATGGAGTGCTGCTCCATCCCGGCCATTTCTACGATTTCCCCTCCGAAGGCCATCTCGTCCTCAGCCTTCTCACCCCGCCGGACATTTTTGCCGAGGGCCTGCGACGCACGCTCGCGCACCTGTCCGCCTCCTCCTAGTCCCTGCAACTTGTTGCAACACAATGGTTACTGGTGGTGCCGGTAATGGCCGCCCTCGTTACTTTGGAGTCTGAAAACTGCTTTCCTGTGAGTGCTTTCCGTGCTACTGTACTGTGCAATCCGGCTACCTCCTGGGATGCCCGAGCCGCTCGGTGACACGCTAACGCCCGGGTGTGCAAGGTAGTGCGCCCAGAGGGAGAGGCTTCTGTAGCCAGGCCTGAGGCGTCGGAGGCAACAGGGTTGGCACCATCCCCGATGGGGACGCGTGCGAGAGGTTATGTCGAACAGCGTCACCCAGATCATTAGTGCGGCGCGCGGCCAGTCGGACCTGCTGGCCGAGCTGGAAAAGTTCCGCCGCAACATCACCGTGATGTTCACCGACATCAAGGGCTCCACCGCCTACTTTGAAAAGTACGGCGACGTGGCCGGCCTGATGATGGTCCACCAGTGCAACGAGGAGCTGCGCGCCATTGTGGAGGCCCACGGCGGCCGCGTCGTCAAGACCATCGGCGACGCCATCATGGCCACCTTCGAGGACTGCCAGCAGTCCATTCGCGCCGCCGTCAAGATGCAGAAGCAGCTCATCGAGTTCAACGCCCCCAAGCCGCCCCAGGACCACGTCTTCATCCGCATCGGGCTGAATTATGGCTTGGGCATCGTGAAGTCCAACGACGTCTTCGGCGACGTCGTCAATGTCGCCTCCCGCGTCGAGAGCGTCGCCCAGCCCGAGCAGATTGTCATCTCCGACACCATGCAGCAGCAGGTCGCCTCCAGCCGCGAGTTCAACATCGTCCACCTCGGGCGTTTCGCTCTCAAGGGTAAGGAAGGCGACCGCGACCTCTACGAGGTGCTGTGGAACGAGGTCTCGCACGCCCGCACCACCGTGGCTCACACCGCCGTCACTACCGTGGTCAAGGCCCACATGGTGGTGCCCAAGTTCAAATTGCTTCACATCAAGCGCGACGGCACCGTCGGCGCCGAGTATCCGCTCAAGGACGGCAAGCTCATGGTCGGCCGCAACCAGGGCGATGTCACCTTTTCCAACGACGCCCAGATGGCCCCTCTGCACGGCCGCTTCTATTACGAGCGCGGCCAGCTCTTTGTCGAGGACCTGTCCAACGGCCCCGGCGTCTTCGTGCGCCTCGTCGCCACCTACACCTTGCAGGACGGCGACGTCATCCTCACCGGCCGTCAGATGCTGCAGTTCCGCGAGAAGACCGAAGCCATGCAGACCGCCGCCGCCACCGGCACCACCATCATGAACATGGCTTCCATCCTGAAAGAGCCCGTGGCCGAGCTGGTCCGCATGACCGCCACCGGCCCCGATGAGAGCGTCCGCTTCCCCCTGAATGACGAGGAGATCATTCTCGGCCGCAACCGCGGTACCTACATTTTCCCCGACGATGGCTTCATGAGCGGCCAGCACGCCAAGCTCTACCAGCGCGGCGAGGACTTCTTCATCGAGGACCTGGGCAGCCGCAACGGCTCGTTCCTGCGCGTGCGCGGCACCGCTCCCGTCCCCGTCGGCGCCGTCGTTCTTATGGGCGGCCAGATGCTGAAGGTGACCGAGTAACCATGGCTCCGCCGGTCCAAAAAGTCGGCAAGTACGAGGTGCTGGAGGTTCTCGGCAAGGGCGGCATGGGTGTGGTCTACAAGGCCATGGATCCCATGATCGACCGCACCGTCGCCATCAAGATGATGACCGGTGGCTTTGCGGAAAACCCCGACCTGCTCAAGCGCTTCTACCGCGAGGCCCGGGCCACGGCGATGTTGCAGCATCCCAACATCGTCATCGTCTACGACTTGGGCGAGCACGAAGGCAACCCCTACCTGGTCATGGAGTTCCTCGAGGGCGAGGCCCTCGACAAGGTCATCGCCTCCCGCCGCGAAGTCTCTCTGGTCCAGAAGCTCGACTACATCATCCAGGCGCTCAACGGCCTGAGCTACGCCCACCAGAAAGGCATCGTCCACCGCGACATCAAGCCCGGCAACCTCATCATCCTCCGCGACGGCGCCGTCAAGATCGTGGACTTCGGTATCGCCCGCATGGGCGACGCTTCGCTCACCCGCACCGGCCAGGTGGTGGGCACCATCACCTACATGTCGCCGGAGCAGATCAACGCCCAGGTTGTCGACGGCCGCACCGACGTCTTCTCCTGCGGCGTCATGCTCTACGAACTGCTCACCTTCAAGCTTCCCTTCGATGGCAAGGACACCGCCTCCACCCTCCTCAAGATCATTCACGAGCCCCCGCCCCCGCTGAAGAACTACCTGCCCGTCTACCCGCCGGAGCTGGAAGAGTGCCTGCACCGTGCTCTCGCCAAGGACCGCGAGGAGCGCTACGCCACCGCCGAGGACTTCGCCTTTGACCTCAGCCGCGTGCAGGAATCGCTCAAGAAGCAGATGGTGAGCGAGTACGTCAACAAGGCCAAGGAATCTCTCGAGCGCAGCGAATTCTCCAAGGCCAAGGAGCTGCTGCAGCAGGTCTTGCGCGTGGACACGCAGCATTCCGTCGCTCGCGAGCTCATGCACGAAGTGCAGACCCGCATGCAGCGCCAGGCTCGCGGCGAGCAGATCAAGCAGCTTCGCGCCCACGCCGAGGACGCCCTCCAGCAGAAGCAATTCGACGACGCCATCAGCTACCTCGAACAGGCCATCACCCTCGACAAGGCCAACACCGAGCTGCGCAACCTCCGCGACGAGATCCAGGCCGCTCGCGACAGGAAGAAGAAGGTCGATGAAGCTCTCGCTCGCGCCGAAGCCGCCCAGCATGATGGCGACCTCGAAGCCGCCGCCAGGGCCCTCCAGGAGGTTCTGGCCGCCGACCCCGATAACACCCAGGCCAAGGCCCTGCATGCCGCCGTCAGCAAGGAACTGCAGGAGAAATCACGCCAGAAGCAGGTGCAGGGATACCTGGAGGAGGCCCGCAAGGCCATCTCCGGGCGCAAGTTTACCTCCGCCTTTGAGGTCCTCACCAAGGCCGAGCAGATCGATCCCGCCAGTCCCGAGGTCCATGCCCTCAAGAACCTTGCCTCCAGCGGCCGCGAGCAGGAGCAGCGCCGCCGCGACCTGGAAAAGCTCAGCACCGAGATCCAGGACCTGCTCAACCGCGAGCAATATGCCCAGGCCTCCGAGCAGGCCAACGCCGCCCTGCAGAAGTTCCCCAGCGATCCCGCCCTGCTCAAGCTCAAGGCCCTGGCCGACAAGCAGAAAGAGACCGCCGACCGCAAGAAGTTCGTGGATGAGCAGGTCGCCGAAGCCAACAAGCTGGTGGCCGCCGGCAAGCAGGCCGAGGCTCTGGCCGTGCTGGAAAAGGCGGTGCAGAAGGCTCCGGGCGAGCGCCGTTTGCAGTCCCTGCTGGCCGTCGTCCGCGACTCCGCCGAGCGCGAAAAGGCCGAGCAGCGCAAGAACGAGTTCATCGCCGAGGCCCGCAAGGCCATTGGCAAGAAGGATTACGCCGCTGCCGTCAAGATCCTGGAGGAAGCCCAGGACGAGGTCGAAGGCTCCGCCGAGATCAACGACCTGCTGCAGTTCGCCCGCGACGAAGCTGTCACCCAGGCCCGCCGCCGCAAGATCGAGGCCGCCGCCGAGGAGGCCACCCGCCTCATCAACGACGAGGAATTCGAGCGCGCCGTCTCCGTCCTCGAAGCCACCATGAAGGACACCCCCGACGAGGAGCTCAAGGTCGTCCTCGTCGAGGCCAAGCGCCGCTTCGAAGACTTCAACAAGAAGGTCGAGGGTGCCGTCACCCGCGCCAAGCGTCTGCTGGAGGCCCGCAACGTCGACGAGGCCGTCAGCTTTCTCGAAAAGCAGCCCAAGTCTTTTGCCCGTTCCAATGCCTTTACCGCTCTGCTGGAGAAGGCCCGCACCGAGCAGGACCAGATCAAGGGCGTTTCCGGCGCCATCGAAAAGTCCCGCGAATCCGCCACCAAGGGCGACTTCTCCAACGCCGTCAAGATTCTCGAGGCCTGCAAGAAGACCTACGGTGAGACTCCGGAGCTCAAGCAGGCCATCGCCGACCTCGAGGCCAAGCGCGCCTCCATCGCCAAGACCGCGCTGGAAAAAGCCGTCCGCGACGCCCGCGCCCTCCTGCTCGGCCGCCAGTATGCCGCCGCACTCAAGGGTCTCGATGCCGTTGCCGACCTCGCTCCCGCCGCGCCTCCCGAGCTGCGCACCCAATGGGAGTCTTTGCGCAAGGACGCCTCCAGTGGCGCCTCCCGCATGCAGAAGGAGGTCGAACTCGGTAAGACCATCGTCGCCGGCTCCGCCGAAGCCGGCCAGACCATGGTCGCCGGCTCCGCCGAGGTGGAAGCTCCTGCCGCTCCCGCCCGTGGCCGCCCCGCGCCCGCTCGTGCGCCCTCCATTCCTCAGCCGCCCCTCGCCCGTCCGCCGGTTCCTCCGCCCGCCCCGGCGCGCTCGCCCATGCTGATGTATGGCGCTATCGGCGTCGTCGTCGTGCTGGTGCTGGCTGTGGGCGCCTACTTCGCCCTGCGCAAGGGACCGGTCGAGGCCACGGCTTACATGGAAATCAATGCCGTACCTTGGGGTACGGTGAAAAGCGTCACCAACGGCGACGGCGAAGCCGTGCAGTTGCCCGCCGAAACCCACACCCCTCTCCGCCTCCGTGTGCCCCCGGGCGAGTACAAGGTCGTGGTCGCGGGTCCCAGCGGCGTCGAAAAGTCGGAAACTCTTACCGTGAGCGAAGAATCCCCGGGCAGCTACACGCCCGTCTTCGAGGCCATCGATGTGGAACAGATCCTCAGAACCTACTGATTGCCGCCTCTCCTGGCTGGCTCTGGCCCTGCTTCTGCTCGTGCCCCTCTCTGCCTTTGCCGACAAGAAGGACGACCTCTACAAGCAGGCCCAGGCCGCTGCTTCCGCCGGCAAGGTCGAGGACGCCGCCCGCCTCTACTGCCAACTCGCGGGCATGGACGCCAAGTACAAGGACGCGCAGATGAACTGCAACGTCATGAAGCAGGAGGCCGAGCGCGAGCGCAAGCGCAACGAGGACCGATTCCAGGAAGGCGTGGCCGCCTTCAACGCCGGCCGCTGGGACGACGCCGAGCAGAAGTTCCGCAACATCCGCGGTGGTCCGCGCCTGGAGGAAGCCCGCCAGTATCTCTCCAGCCGTATCCCCGCCGCTAAGGCCGCCAAGGCGGCGGAAGCCAACGAATCCGCCATGAGCGCCAGGTTCGACGACGCCGTCGGCGCTTACACGCGCAACGACTTCAACTCCGCCCGCAGCCTCTTCGGCCAGATCAGCGGTCGCCGCGAGAGCGAAGCCCGGAACTACCTCAACAAGATTCGCGAGTACGAGCAGGCCATGGGCGAGGGAGACCGCCTCGCTTCCGCCAGCAATTTCCGCGGCGCGCTTCAGTCCTATAACGACGCCGCCACCATCAAGCCCGATGGCCCCGGCGACCCCCGCGCCAAAGCCTCGCGTATGCAGGCCGAACTCGCCAGGGCCTCGGCTCCCACGCCCACTACGACTGCGCCTCCGGTCGCCACCACCGCCACCGCGACGCGCCCGCCCGTCACCTCTGCGCCCCCGGGTCCCACGCCCAGCCGTGTGGTTGAAGCCGCCGTCAAGGAGCCCGCCCGCCCGACCATCGACACCGCCAAGCTCATGCGCGAAGCGGAAGCTGCCAAAGCCGCCGGCAACATCGCCGCCGCCCGCGGCAAGTACCTGGCAATCCTCGGCACCGACCCCAGTAACCGCCAGGCTCGTCTGGCCCTCGAAACCTTGCCCAAGGAGGAAGGGCAACAGGCTCCCAAGGCCACTTCCGAGGCGGACGTCATGTTGGCTCGCGCCATCGGCGAGTTCTATCAGGGCAAGTACGACCAGGCCGAAGTCCACATCCGCGACTACCTCGAGTTCAACGGTTCCAAGACCGCGCTCAGCCAGTTCTACCTGGGCGTGACCAAGCTCACCCGCTATTACCTCAACGGTGAGCGCTCCGACGAGCGCCGCCTCATCAACGAAGCCAATGACCACTTCAAGGTGGCCAAGAAGACCGCCGGCTTCAAGGCTCCGGACAACCGCCTCGTCTCGCCCAAGATTCTCAAGGTTTACGAGAGCGTCACCCCTTAGCCCGTCTCGTCGCTCCCCGTGTTGGAGCGACAGGGTGGGAGGCTTTTGCTCCGTGTTCCTCTGTGTCCTCTGTGGTTATCTCCGACGGTGCCCCATGTCTGCGCCACGCTGTTCGGCGCAGACGTGGGGTTGCCTTCGTGTCCTTTGTGGTCCAGCCTTTCCAACTGGAATCTCACTGTTTCCCAATGAGCGAATGAACAAATGAGAAAATGAATCAATCCCCATGTCCTATCGGATCGGCTCCGCCACCATCGACCTCCTCCAGGGCAACATCGTCCATCAGGACGTAGACGCCATTGTCAACGCCGCCAACACTTCGCTGCTCGGAGGCGGCGGCGTCGATGGCGCCATCCACCGCGCCGCCGGCCCGGAGCTGCTCGCCGAGTGCCGCGTGCTCGGCGGATGTCCCACCGGCGAGGCCCGCATCACCAAGGGGTATCGGCTGAAGGCCCGCTACGTCATCCACGCCGTCGGCCCGGTCTACGGCCGTCGCCCGCGCGACGCCGAGCTGCTCGCCGCCGCCCACCGCAACGCGCTCGAGCTGGCCGCGCGCCACGGCCTGCGCTCCGTCGCCTTTCCCGCCATCTCCACCGGCGCTTACGGCTACCCCCTCGATGAAGCCGCCCCCATCGCCCTCACCACCGTCCGTGACTTCCTTGCCTCCCAGGGACAGAGTGAGCACAAGCAGATCGAACTCGTCCGCTTCGTCCTTTTCGACGCCCAGGCCCTCTCCGCCTTCGAACGCGCCGCCGACCGGCTGTTTTCCTGACACCCTGCTGACAATCTCATGGCTGCTGAGGGCTTCCTTTGGTGTTGACGTCTTCTGGAAATTATTCTGGGTACAAGTGGAAAATCACCAAATCGAGGAGCGTGCCCCACCCTTATCGCTCCCGCTGTTGGAGCGATAGGGTGGGCTCCGTGTTCCTCTGTTGTCCTCTGTGGCTAGCGCCGACGGTGCCCCATGTCTGCGCCACGCTGTTCGGCTCAGACGTGAGGGAAGTGTCTGCCTGCGACCCGACACCTGCGACCTGCTACCTAAGTTCGGGGGTGCCCCACCCTTATCGCTCCCGCTGTTGGAGCGATAGGGTGGGCTCCGTGTTCCTCTGTGTCCTCAGCGGTTAGAGCCGACGGTGCCCATGTCTGCGCCACGCTGTTCGGCGCAGACGTGGGTTGACGCGCGCTTACAACCTCACCAGCCCCAACACGAACGGATTCGTCTCCCGCTCGCGTCCGATCTGGGTCAGCGGTCCGTGCCCCGGCACCACCAGCGTCTCGTCCGGCAGCTTCATCACCCGCTCGCGCAGCGACTCCATGATCTTGCGCGACGACCCGCCCGGCAGGTCCGTCCGCCCGATGCTCCCCGCGAACAGCGTATCGCCCGCAATCAAGGTCTTCTCTTCCGGGATGTACAGGCACACGCTGCCCTCGGTGTGTCCCGGCGTGTGCATCACCTCGGCCCTGATGCCGCCCGCCCGCACCGTGGCCGCATCTTCCAGGCCGGCGTCGGTCTCCACCTTCCCCGGCGGCTTCATGCCCAGCCAGCGCGCGTGCTCTTGCAGCAGGTTGAGGATGGCGTGGTCGTTCTGGTTCATCAGCACCGGCGCTCCCGTCGCCGCCTTGAGCTTCATGGCGCCGCCGATGTGGTCGATGTGCGCGTGCGTGATGACGATCTGCTTCACCGTCAATCCATGACGGCTCACGACCGCAAGGATGTCTTCGATGTCATCGCCCGGGTCGATGACCATGGCTTCGCGCGTGCCCTCATCGCCCACGATCGAGCAATTGCATTGCAACGGCCCCACCGGCAGGATCTCGTGGATCATGTCTTCATGATAATTGCGCCGCGTCCTTCGCCGCGCTCAATCGTGCCGGTTGCCTGTAGGGAAGGCACACATGGCTGAAGTCTGAAGACGGACGACTGAAGACTGAAACCGGACGTGGAACGGCTGAATGCTAAGGGCTGATTGCCAAGTGCTGTCCTACTTCCTCACCACCGAAGCCAGAAAGGTCTGGAACACGCTGCGCATGTCCGTCTCCGTGTAAGCGGCAGGGAAGCCCGAAGTCTCCGCCAGCAGCCGGTCGCGGAGCAGACCCTCGAAGGTTCCCATCAACGCAGAACGTACTGCCTGGGGCGGCAGCCGCGGGTCGAGTTCTCCCCCCGCGGCCATCTCCTCCAGCACGCCATCCACGATGCCGATGAATTCCAGGAACCCCGGCACGAGCACCGTCATGTGTCCGTCGCCCCGCACCCGCCGGGCCTCCAGCAGCATCAGCTTGCGCAAGGCCTCGTCCTGTTCCAGGAAGCTCAGCACCATGTCCCGTAGTACGCGCATCCTTTCCCGTGGCGAGGCGATGCTCCCCAGGGCCAGCCGCAGCGCCGGGTTGATCCTTTCCCAGGCGTCCTGGAAGATGGCCGCCAGCACTCCCTGCTTGTCTACGAAATGCTTGATGAGCTGTGACTGGCTGGTACCCGCCATGCGCGCGATGGCGGCCGTCGTCGTGGCCTCATATCCCCGCTCCGCGAACAGCGTCTTGGCGGCTTGCCGCAACCTGTCCCGGCTGGATGCCGCGCCCCCCGCGGTTCCCGCCTTCGCTGGCTTCGCCTTTTTTGCCCGCCGGCTCATCCTTCCCCTGGTATTCGTGCAACTACATTCCGTAGTTCGAATACTAACCCGCGAGTCCCGCCGGAGCAATGCTCTCCCCGGGTTGTGCACTGTTTCCTGGTGCTCCCCGCGCCGTCGCAACCTCAGCCGGAAGCTCCTTTGGCGAAGCTAAGGCATTCATAGCAATAAGGTTACGGTTTCGGCCTGTCCTGCTATCCGGACCCATAGTTACCACACAACCATTTATGCCCTGTCGGCAACCAAAAAGCATAGTAGTAGCACCACCATTCATCTCACACATGTGGAGCCAACGCTATGTCCTCCCTATTGGGATTTCACACCTACGCCGGAAAGTTGTATTGGGGCCGCACGCAGCACCCGCTCCTGAGGCGGCGCCCCATCACGTCCACACGCTGTCTTCCTGCCCTGACCCTCGTGGCCGCATTTGCGCTTATCGTGCCGGCCTCAGCGTCCACCCCGCCGGCCAGTACCGTCACCGTTCCCACGACCGCCGGTTCGACGGTCACCGATGCTTGGACAGGCGAGGTATTGCCGGGCGCGAACCCCGCCAGTACCTGTTCGCCGGTTTCCTCTTCACCCGTCGACCAGCATGTCGTCACGGTAAACGTCCTGCCCGGTACTTACGAGTCCATCAACGCTGTGTTCACGTTCAAGATCACATGGAATCCCAGCTCAGGCGACACCGCAACCAACGATCTCATCTTGACCGTGGTCGGTCCTGATGGAGATATTGGCTCCAGCGACGGCGGCGATCCGCAGGAGACGGTGACCGTCAGCAACCTCCCCGCCGGCGACTATCGCGTCCTCGTCTGCGGTTTCGCCAACGTCCTGCCGCAGGGCTACGGCGCCAGCCTCCAAGTCACGACTACGACGGGCGGCACGCCTCCTCCGGTCTTTCTGCCCGGACCCGGCAAGAAGTGGGGCGCTCCCGTCCGGGTCACCCCCGAGAACGGCCATGGCTATGAACCCACTCTGTTGGTCGACAAGTATGGCAATGCCTTCGCGACTGCCCACAAAGAGAATATCGAGCTGGTCATCTCCCCGGACCCGAACTCTCCGGACGGCCTCCGCAGCATGTCCTGGATGTGGTTGTCCCTGGACAACGGCCAGACTTGGGGCAACGCGCCTGGGCTCACTCCGCTCAGCCTCGAAGATCAGCAGCCCGGTGACGAGGGCGACCTCGCCTATGACGACGCCGGCCACGTCTATTTCGTGGATACCTACCTGGCCGACATCACCATCACTCGCTGGACCACCAACGGCCTGGGACAGGTGTTCTTCGACTTTACTCGGCCCATCCTTCCTTCGCCGGAAGCCGACGATCGTCCGTGGATCACTGCGCACGGCAACGGCCATGTCTTCTACTTCTCCAACGATGCTACCAAGGCCATTGATGGTGGTCGGTACAGAGTCCATGCCTCATACGACGGTGGAATCACTTGGGATATCGAAGGGAAGATCCTGCCCGACTCCGGCTGGTGCCGGCCCGCCGCCGACCACAGGCCGAATTCCAAGCTGGTCTACGCGGCATGTACCAACGACGCCGGACTCCTGTATTCCTACGTCAGCACCGACGACGGCCAGAACTGGCAGCGCTACGTCATGGGCGCCTACAACGATGGCGACGACACGCAGAGCTACCCCTCTATCCAGGTAGCCCCGGACGGCACGGTGTGGGTCCTTTACCTGGATTCGGATGACGTAATGCCCCCTGCCAACCCGCTTCTGGACTCCGCCATCCCCAACACCAACCGTCTCTTCCTCTTCCGCTCAACCGACCAGGGGAAGACCTGGACCCGCCAGGAGATCACGCCCGTCCGTGGCCGCTACCAATACGCCTGGCTGGCTGTGTCGCCCGACGGCAAGAAGCTCGGACTTGCCGTCTACTTCCGCCCAGACAACACCTTCGCCTGGAGCGTTGCCGGCGGCACCTGGAATGCAGGCGGGAAGTTCGATGCCAAGAGCTTCGTATCCCTGGATCCCGACCATCCGGTATCGCCAGCCGATCGCACCGAAGCGCCCGGCGATTACCTGGGCAGCTACTTCTTCCCTGACGGCAAGCTCGGAGTGGTGTGGACGCGGTATGTCCTCTGGACTGACGCGGCTACCCTGACCCGGGATATCTACTTCATCCGCCAGCGCTGACGTTGTATCCGTCGGCCTCAACAGACGTCTCGAGGCCCACGCAAACGCACCGGGCTCCACAGCATTCGCTGTGGAGCCCGGTGGGAAGTCGGCCGCGCCACCTTCCGCAGCGCGCCTTTCTGGCTGACCACGGAAGATTGGCGGCTGCTGAGTGCTGACGGCTGAAATGCTTACTGTTGCGGCGTCGCCGGTGGCTGGGCCGGCTGCTGCGCGGGCTGCTGGGCAGGCGGAGCGGGTTGCGTCTCTGTCGCGGCCGGCTTTTCGCCCTCCAGCACCGAACCGCTGCCTGGCCTCTGCCGCGTGTACAGCATGGTCAGGGTGATCGAAGTCAGCAGGAACACGATGGCCGCCACCGTCGTCGCCTTGGAGAGCAGCGTAGCCGTCCCTCGCGGCCCGAACGCCGTCTGGCTCCCCATGCCCCCGAAGGCCGCCGCGATGTCCGCACTCTTCCCATGCTGCAGCAGCACCACCACGATCAGGAACAGGCAAACCAGCACGTGCACGATGGTCAACGCAAGGATCATGTCTTCGCGGCCTTCTCCTTAGTATTCTTCACTCTTCACCATAAGTCATCTTCGGGCATTCCTCGCTCTTCACCATGGTGCGGAAGGCGGGATTTGAACCCGCATGCCTTTCGGCGCCACCCCCTCAAGATGGTGTGTCTGCCAATTCCACCACTTCCGCACGGTGCCACACCGGACGCGCCTCAGCGACGCACGAGGAGGGAAGAGGGAGAACTCACTCCCATCGAGATTATAGCAAAGCGCTGCGGCGGGCCGGCCGCGCTAATACTTCACAATGGCAGCGAAGGACCTGGGGTCGAGGGAGGCGCCGCCGACCAGTGCGCCGTCGATCTCCGGCTCCGCCATCAGGGCAGAGGCGTTGTCGGGCTTGACGCTGCCACCGTAGAGGATGCGCAACCCGTCGGCGAAGGTTTGGCCGAAGGATTTCGCGGCCTCGTGACGGATGACGCCGTGGGCGTCGGAGGCCAGTTGCGGAGTGGCCGTCTTGCCCGTCCCGATGGCCCACACCGGCTCGTAAGCAATCACCAGCTTCGCGGCTTTTTTCGCGGAGATGCCGCGGAAGGCGCGCGAACACTGTCGCCGCAGGACGTCCTCGGTCAGCCCGGCTTCGCGCTCTTCGGTCACCTCGCCGACGCAGACGATAGGGATCAGGCCGGCCTCCAGCGCGCGCTCCAGTTTCTTGTTCACGCTGTCGTCGGTCTCGCCGAAGTACTGCCGGCGTTCGGAGTGTCCCAGGATGACGTGGGTGCAGCCGACGGCGGTGAGCATCCCGGCTGAAATCTCGCCGGTGTAGGCGCCCTCTTTTTCCCAGAACATGTCCTGGGCGCCCACGCCCAACGTACTTCCGCGCACGGCTTCGACCAGGGCCGGCAGGCAGACGAAGGGCGCGCACAGCGTGATCTCGTCCCGGGTGTGCCCGGCGATGAGCGGCAAAAAGTCGCGCACGAAGGCCTGGGCCTCGGCCGGGGTCTTGTACATTTTCCAGTTGGCAGCAATCAGTTTGGTTCGCATAAGGGGCAGCACTCAGCAGTCAGCAATCAGCATTCAGTAACAAGCGATAAGCAATAAGCAGTAAGCAGTAAGCGAGAAGCCCACACCCAAAAGCCAAAAGCCAAAAGCCAAAAGCCTAGAGCCTTATTTCTTGTCCGTCAGCGCCTCTACGCCGGGCAGTTTCTTGCCCTCCAGGAACTCGAGCGACGCGCCGCCGCCGGTAGAGATATGCGTAATGTGGTTGGCGACGCCGGCGGCCTTGACCGCGGCCACCGAGTCTCCGCCGCCCACGATGGAAACTGCGCCGCGGTTGGCGGCCACGGCCTGGGCCACGGCCATGGTGCCGGCGGCGAAGGGTGCGACCTCGAACACGCCCATGGGTCCGTTCCACACTATGGTCTTGGCCTTGGCGATCTCGGCCACGAACGCGCTCACGGTTTCCGGCCCGATATCGAGGCCCATCTTTTCGTCGGGAATGCCACTCTCGCCTACCACCGAGGTCGTCGCCGCTGCGTCAATCTTTTCCGCGATGACGTGATCGACGGGCAGCATGAACTTCACGCCCTGCTCGTTAGCTTCCGCCAGGAGGTTGCGCGCCAGCACCAGCTTGTCTTCCTCGACCAGCGACTTGCCGACCTTGATTCCCGAGGCTTTCAGGAAGGTATAGGCCATGCCGCCGCCGATGAGCAGCGCGTCCACCTTGGGGATGAGGTTGCGGATGACCTCGATCTTGTCCGACACCTTGGCGCCGCCCAGGATGGCGACGAACGGATGCTCGGGACTCTCCAGCGCCCGGCCCAGGTATTGCAGCTCTTTTTCCATCAGGAATCCGGCCGCGGATTTCTCGACGAACTTCGTGATGCCGACCGTCGAAGCGTGCGCGCGATGCGCGGTGCCGAAGGCGTCGTTGACATAGAAATCCGCCAGGCGGGCCAGCGCGCGCGAAAAATTCTCGTCGTTCGCTTCTTCTTCGGGATGGAAGCGCAGGTTCTCGAGTACCAGCGCTTCACCGGGCTTGAGCTTCGCAACCAGGGCCTCGACGTCCGCGCCCACACAATCCGGCGCAAAACCCACGTGCGCGGCGTACATCTGCTCCTGGTCGAGCTCGGCCAGACGCTCAGCCGCCGGCTTCAGGCTCATCTTTGGGTTGGGCTTGCCCTTGGGACGGCCGAGGTGCGAAGCCAGCACCAGCCGCGCCCCATGGCGCAGCGCATAGTCAATGGTGGGCAGGGTCTCGCGGATGCGGGTGTCATCGGCGACCTTGCCGTCGTCGGAGAGCGGGACGTTGAAGTCGACGCGGGTAAAAACTCTCTTGCCTTGCAGCGGTAAGTCTCTGATTGAAAGTTTGGGCATCTCTATCTGTTAGCACTCAGCATTCAGCAATCAGCATTCAGCCAAACCGAAGCATTCAGCGGTCAGCACTCAGCAGTGCACCCATGCACAGCGCAACTATCGCTCAGAGTTCACTTTAGAGATCAAGGCAGCGAGCATGCGCTTGACTTCAAGAACTCGAGCCACACCTCGCTTGTATTCTTCCGGGTCGATGAGTTTCAGGTCCCTTGCAAGCAGCAGATGATATTCCAACTCGCACGCGGAGCCCATGGCTATATAGAGGAACCGTGAGAACTCACCGTTTCCACTTCGCCCGCAGCCTTCGGCAATGTTCGCAGGTATGGACGAGGCAGCGCGGCGGATCTGCGCGGTCAAACCGAAGCGTTCGTCGACGGGAAATGCTGCTGTGAGTGAGTAGGCTTCAAGGGCAAACGCATGCGACTTCTCCCAGACCTTCAGGTCATGAAAGTCCTTCACGTTGACCTCGTAGACGCATTGACTGAATGCTGACTGCTGATTGCTGATTGCTTCTTTACAATCCCTTTCCCGCCAAGTAGTGAATGAGGTCTCTCACCCGGCACGAATAGCCCCACTCGTTGTCGTACCAGGAGATGACCTTGACGCAGTTGCCGGCGACCACGCGGGTCATGGCGGCGTCCACGATGGAGGAGCGCTCGTCGCCGCGGTAGTCCATGGAGACCAGTTCGGCCTCCTCGTAGCCCAGGTAGCCCTTGAGCGGCCCGGCCTCGGACGCTTTCTTCATCGCCGCGTTCACTTCTTCCGCGGTGGTCTTCTTCTCGACGAACGCCACCAGGTCGACGACGCTCACGTTGGGCGTCGGCACGCGCATGGCGAAGCCGTCGAGTTTCCCTTTGAGCGCGGGAATCACCAGGTGCAGCGCCTTGGCCGCGCCGGTCGAAGTCGGGATCATGGAGAGCGCCGCCGCCCGCGCCCGCCGCAGGTCTTTGTGCGGGAAGTCGAGAATCACCTGGTCGTTGGTGTAGGAGTGGATGGTGGTCATGGTCCCGCTGACGATGGTGAAGTTGTCGTGCACCACCTTGGCGATGGGCGCCAGGCAATTCGTGGTGCAGGAAGCGTTGGAGATGATGTGGTGCCTGGCCGGATCGTAGGCGGTCTCGTTCACGCCCAGCACTACGGTGATGTCTTCGTTCTTGGCGGGCGCCGAGATGATGACCTTCTTCACCGGGCCGCGCAGGTGCTTTTTGGCGTCATCGGCGTTGGTGAAGCGCCCCGTGGATTCGACCACGATCTGCGCCCCGACCTGCTCCCACGGCACCTTGGCCGGGTCTTTCTCGGCGAACACGCGCGTGCTGCGGCCATCCACCACCACGCAGTCCTGCCCCGCCTTCACGTCGTTGGGCAGATTGCCCAGGATGGAGTCGTAC
The DNA here is from genome assembly GCA_035573675.1 of Terriglobales bacterium. NCBI lineage: Bacteria > Pseudomonadati > Acidobacteriota > Terriglobia > Terriglobales > Terriglobales bacterium. The sequence goes on along the minus strand of DATMAB010000012.1, from coordinate 2,172 downwards.
TTCAGCAGGTGGGCCAGCGTCCTGGGGTCGGTGAGGTCGTTGACGGCCACGAACTCCAGGTCTTTGTCGCCGATGGCGGTGCGGAAAATGTTGCGCCCGATGCGGCCGAATCCGTTGATGCCGACTTTGATTGCCATATGTCCTCCGGGAGGTGCGCCGTGCGACACGCGCGCGGGGCTGGAATGAGGAAGGGAAATGCTAACACCGGGGCGGCGATCTGGTCATCTGGTCATGTCGTCATCGCTAGCGCAAGAACTGGGCCTGAGGCTGTTTTCACCAGCGATAGGCAATAAGCGATAAGCGATAAGCAATAGGCGGACGCACTGGATTCAAGGCCAGATGTCGCTTGTAGCTTCAAGGGTCTGCCGGAGGTCCAATCGAACGACCTCGGCTTCGACCTCGGAGTCTTGCAAGAGTCCGAGCAGCAGATTGCGGTAGTTGTTTCCAACGTTGAGTAGAAGGTGATAGACGTCTTGGGGCCCAATACTCGTCGGCGTGCTCCAACTACTGCAGTCGTCCGACGGCTCGACATATTGAGCCCTTGTTCTCAATTCGTGGAATCTTCTCGGTGTACGGCCCTTGTATGTCTCGGCCGCTCTCAGGAGAGCATCTATGTCGTCTAGGCTGGTCGATTGTGGCAGTTGGTGCTCGATGATAGTCAACGCACGACGCAATCGTTCCTCATGTTTTGGCCTGCGTTTAAGCTCGGCACATTCGGGAAGGCTGGGTGACAAACGTAAATGCCGTAGTCCAATGGCCTGTCCTATGTGTTCGGCAGCAATCACGCCCAGAATGCAGCTACTTGCATATTTCTTGTGGCGATAAAGAAGAATCGCATCCGAGAGAGACTGATGAGCGGCTTCGAGAAAGCGAACTATGCCTTCGGCCAGATAAGAAGTGGCGACCATAGAATTAGGTCCTTTCTAGATTTTACGAAACAGGGCAAGAAGTGCCGTTGCCGAGTTTGTGTGCAGGCTGCTCCGCACGATCCTACCCCTGCAGCAACATCCAAGCCTCGCGGAAGCGTTCGAATTTGCGGCGGCTGGTGCGGTGGGGGCAGAGGCGGATGGTCGTCGCGGGCGTGAAGGCTTCGACGGGAATCAGGTACCAGGTGTCGAAGGGCTGGACGTAGGCGGCGAGGAGGTCGATCTGGGCGCCGGTGTACGGAGTCTTGGCGCGGTTGCCGCTGCCGGAAGTGATGCGGTAGCTGTCGCCGTCGAGCTGGGAGACGGACTTGACCTGGGTACGGAAGAGGCGGCAGCCGTTGTCGACGACGAAGTCGTACTTGGCGCTGTCGCCCCAGGGCTTGCAGACGGTAAGGCCGAGAGAGACGGCGCGGGCGAGGAACACACTTTCGGCGGCCTCGCCCTGGAGCTTGGGGGGAAGGCGAAGGGACATGATTGGTTTCTCGTTTCAGGTTTCTGGTTCTGCGAAGAGCAGGTGTCAGGCGGGAGGAGGAAGGAAGTGAATTGAATCAGTAGGTCAATGAGTCATTGAATCAGTGGAACGCCCCACCACAAAGGACACTGAGGTCTCACGTAGGAGCGCAAGGGCGGCGGAACAGGTTAACCAGCAGAAAAGCGCGGCGAGAGGCCCGCGCGTCCTTTCCTCACTATCTAAGTTCAGGATAGCATATTGGAGGGGACCAAAGCGTCAAACTTAAAGTTACTTTATTGTCCATGTTTACAATGAAATGCGTGGAATTGTTAAAGTGACAGGCCTTGACAAGTGATTCCCGAATCGGGACGGCCGCAAACGGTTGGAAGGAAAGGAGTTGAGGCAGCGAAGGTGGAACAGGCCCGATAGAAAATAATTATATCTTCGAGATTAGGCTGGGAGTGACCCGCTTGTTGTCCCAAGAGCCGCGGGAATGGGGTGGCGTAACTGGCGACGGATCCCTTTCTTGTCATCCTTCGGCCCCGACAGATGGCGGAGCAAGTCCGCCACGGCGGACGCGCGGACGACAGCAGTCGGGCCAGGCCGAAGGATGACGTTTTTGGTATTCGCATTCGCTCGATTTGAGCGAGGCGGTTGTCTGCCTACGAGCTGCCTTGTTCCGCCTGGCCCTGATTTTGACGTGACCCCCGTCACTGCGCTCCTCCACACCCTCCGGCTAGGCTGAAGCTGCTCTCAGAGGCGGGGAGGCACTGGTCCGCCCGGAGCGAGGCCCGC
>DATMAB010000011.1 GCA_035573675.1 Terriglobales bacterium | reverse complement strand
GAACTGCTCGACCCGCCGGCCGGCCACAGCTAGTCCGCGGCGCGGGCCTCTTCGCGCCTGCGCTACAATCAAGTCATGAAGGTCGTGCTGGGTGTCTCCGGCGGCATCGCCGCTTACAAGGCGGCGGAGGTCGTGCGGCTGCTGCAGGAGCGGGGACTGCGCGTGCAAGTGGTGATGACGCGCGCGGCGCAGGAGTTCGTCCGGCCGCTCACGTTTGCCGCGCTCTCCGGCGAGAAGGTCATCACCGACATGTTCGGGGCGGGCGCCGCGGAGCCCAACATCGACTCCGCAGTCGAGCACATCGCGGTGGCGCAGTCGGCGGATGCCTTGCTGGTGGCGCCGGCCACGGCGGACGTCATCGCCAAGTTCGCCAGCGGGCAGGCCGACGACTTCCTGACCACTCTGTTCCTTGCCACGACCGCGCCGGTGGTGGTGGCCCCGGCGATGAACGTCAACATGTGGGAGCATCCGGCGACGCGCGCCAACGTGGAGAAGCTTCGCCGGCGCGGTGTGCGAGTAGTGGAGCCGGATTCCGGATACCTGGCGTGCGGCATGGTCGGTCCGGGCCGCCTGGCGGCGAACGAAACCATCGTGGCCGCCGTTCTCCAGGCGCTGGGCGCGGTGCCGGACCTGGCGGGTGAAACCGTACTGGTCACGGCAGGTCCGACGCGCGAGCCCATCGATCCCGTGCGCTTCCTCAGCAACCGCTCCAGCGGGCGCATGGGATATGCGCTGGCGGAGGCCGCACTGCGGCGAGGAGCACGCGTCATCCTGGTGAGCGGACCCGTCGCGCTCGAACCTCCTGCGGCTGCCGAGTTGGTCCGCGTGGAAACGGCAGAGGAGATGCGCACTGCTGTTCTGGCGCGCTTCGCCGAGTCCAGCATCGTGATCAAGTGCGCGGCGGTCAGCGATTATCGGCCGCGGGAAGCGGCGGCGGAGAAGATCAAGCGTACCGGTGACCTGGCGCTCGATCTGGTTCCCACCCCGGACATCCTGGCGGAACTCGGGGCGGCGCGCACCACGCAACTTCTGATTGGCTTTGCGGCGGAAACGGAAAACACAGTGGAAAACGCGCGCCGCAAGCTGCAATCGAAACCTGTCGATATCATTGTGGTCAACGACGTCTCCCGTCCGGGCGTGGGTTTTGATTCCGAACGCAACGCGGTCACCATCCTCAGCGCCGACGAGCAGATCGACGTGCCCGAGACTTCCAAGTGGGAAGTCGCACACCGCGTGCTCGACGCTGTCGTGCGGCTGAAGCAGCGCCGCCGCGCCCCGGCAGAAGCCGGCCGCTGAACATGCCCGGCCGCCCGCTGGCAGATCCCGAACTTCGCCGCGCTTTGCGCGCCCGCCTGGAGTTCTATCGCGACCTCGGCATCTACGACCTTTATCGGCGACCCGTAGTTGCGGCTGCCGATTCGGCAGGGCCCGTCACTGCGGAAGCTCCCCGCAGCCTCGAACCATCCCCCGCAACCGTGCCCATGCCGGATGCATCGCAGCTTGCGCTGCTCGACTTGGGCGGCGGAGCGCTGGCGCCCATCCGCCGGGCGGAAGATCCGGCGGCGGCGCTGCGCCTGATCCGCGCAGACATCGGCGACTGCACCCGCTGCCGGCTGCACCAGGGACGCAAGAACATCGTCTTCGGCGTAGGCAATCCGCGCGCCGACTTGATGTTCATCGGCGAAGGGCCGGGCGCCGACGAGGACGAGCAGGGCGAACCGTTCGTAGGACGTGCCGGCCAGCTCCTGAACAGGATGATCGAGGCCATGGGCCTCAAGCGCAGCGACGTGTACATCGCCAACGTCGTGAAGTGCCGCCCGCCGGGCAACCGGACGCCCGAGCGTGACGAGTGCGATACCTGCTCGCCGTTTCTGATGCGGCAGATTGAGGCCATCGCGCCGCGGGTCATTGTCGCCCTGGGCGCAGTCGCCGCCCGCACGCTGCTCGAGGTCAACCAGTCCATGGCCGCGCTGCGCGGCAGTTGGCACGATTTCCGTGGCATTCCGCTCGCCGTGACGTATCACCCGGCTTTTCTGCTGCGCGACCCCCGCCAGAAGAAAGAAGCCTGGAAGGACCTGCAAATGGTGATGCAATATCTCGGACTCCGGGCAAAAGGGCGTACTGGCTTGGAAGAGAAGCTTTGAGCCAAAAGCGATAAGCGATCAGCGATAAGCGAAACACCTCGCGGGTCACGAAGGCAACAAATCCAAATCTCCAAATCACCAAATCACCAAGTCACTTCTGTCATCGTTGCTGAGTTAATCTGTCGGTAGCCCTGATGCCCTCCTTCTGCGATGTCGCGCTGCCCGTGCCCCTCGATATCACCTTCACCTATCGGCTGGCGGGTGACGGGCGGATGCCGCCGGTGGTCGGCGGGCGCGTGCTGGTGCCGTTCCGCAGCCAGCGCCTGGCGGGCGTGGTCACGGCACTGCACGACAAGCCACCCTCGGTGGAGGCCAAGACCGTGATCGACGTGCTGGATGCAGAGCCGGTTCTCGACGCCGACCTGTTGCGGCTGGCCGACTGGATCGCGGGCTACTACCTGGCGCCGCTGGGAGAGGTGTTTCGCACCATGTTGCCGCTCGCGGCCGAGGTGAAGCGCGAGATCGTGTGGAACATCACGGAGGCCGGCCTGGCCGCGCTGCACGAATCCGCGGAGCGCGGTTCGTCCGCGCGCTCGCGGCGCACTCCCGATGAGCAGATGACCGAGTACCGCGTGCTGGATTACCTGGCGGGGCACGAATCTGCGCGAGGAGCCTCACTGCGCGCAGCCACCGGCGCCGGTCGCCCGCTGCTCGAGGGCATGCTGCGCAAGAAGTGGCTGGTGCGGCAGGATGTTTCGGCGGCACGCGATGCTCGGCGCCTGCAGCGCATGGCCCTGCTGCACGAGGTCAGTGGGAAGCTCAACGCCAACCAGAAGACGCTGGTGGAGACGCTGGCCGCGGCCGGCGGCCGGCTGCCGGTGGACGCGCTGCGCGACCTTGCCATTCCCAGGACGACGCTGGGCACGCTGGTGCGGCGCGGCGTCATCGAGATCCGGCAGGAGCCGGAAAGCTTTCGCCTCACGCGCATGCCCGCCACCCACAGCGCCGGCTGGGAATTCAACCGGGAACAGCGGGAAGCGCTGGAGAAGATCGAGGCCGCCGTGCGCGCCGGAAAGTTCTCCGTGACGCTGCTGTATGGCGTCACCGGTTCGGGCAAGACCGCGGTCTATCTGGCCGCCATGCAGTCGGTGCTGGCGGCGGGCGGCTCCGCTATTTTGCTGGTGCCGGAGATCGGGCTCACGCCGGCTGCGGCCGCCAATCTGGCGCAGGTGTTCGGCGATGAAGTAGCGCTGCTCCATTCGGCTCTCAGTTTGCGCGAGCGCGCCGAGCAGTGGCATCGCATCCGCCGGGGGGAGGCCCGCATCGTCGTCGGGACGCGCTCAGCGGTGTTCGCGCCGGTGCGGGACCTGCGGCTGATCGTGGTCGATGAGGAGCAGGATTCTTCCTATAAGCAGGAGGAGACCCCGCGCTATCACGCTCGCGACGTGGCCGTGATGCGCGCCAAGTTCCTGGATGCCGCCGTCGTGATGGGTTCGGCCACACCTTCGCTGGAGTCGTTCTACAACGCGCAGCAGGGAAAGTACGCGCGCCTCGAGTTGCGGCAGCGCGTCGAGCAGCGCCCGCTGCCCGAGGTCGAAGTCGTGGACATGCGCGCCGAGTTCAAGGAGACCGGCGAAGACCAGCTGTTTTCCCGCGCGCTGCTGGCCGAGGTCCGCCAGCGACTGGAGCGCGGCGAGCAGGCCATCATCCTGCTGAACCGGCGGGGCTATTCCGCCGCCGTGCTCTGCCGCGCCTGCGGACGCACGGTCGAATGCGCCAATTGCGCCATCGCCCTCACCTTCCACAAGCGCATGAACCGCCTGGTCTGCCATTACTGCGGGCATCAGCAGCCTGTGCCCCGTGTCTGCCCGCAGTGCGGCAGCGACTACGTCTATTTCCTGGGCTCGGGTTCAGAGAAGCTGGAAGAGCGCCTGCACTCGGCGTTTCCCACGGCGCGCATCGGGCGCCTGGATCGCGACACCGTTCGCGGACGCCACGACTTCGAGCGCATTCTGGCCGCCTTCCATGCCGGCGAATTCGACCTGCTGGTGGGGACGCAGATGATCGCCAAGGGGCACGACGTCCACGGGGTCACGCTGGTGGGCGTCGTGGGCGCGGACTTCGCCCTCGGCTTTCCTGACTTTCGCGCCGCCGAACGCACCTTTCAGTTGCTCACCCAGGTCGCAGGGCGCGCCGGCCGCGGCTCCACGCCCGGCCGCGTCGTCCTCCAGACCTATTTCCCCGAGCACTATGCCATCCAGTTTGCCGCCCGGCACGACTACGAAGGCTTCTTCGAAAAGGAACTGCGCTTTCGCCGCTGGATGCGCTACCCGCCGTTCACCGCCGTCGCCAACGTCTTGCTCCGGAGTGACAAGCTGGAGCGCGCCCTGCGCTGGGCTGGCCTGCTGGGTCGCTGGTTCGAGAGCACGGCGAAGTCGCGTCCGGCGGACTTTCGCGTGCTCGGCCCCGCGGCTGCGCCCATACTCCGTCTGAAGCGCGACTATCGCTACCACTTCGTGCTCAAGTCCGCCAGCCGCAAGCGACTGAATGAGACCCTGCGCGCGCTCATCGCCTACGCCGACTCGCAGAAGATTCCGCGCACCAACGTCATTGTGGATGTGGACGCGCTGCAACTGCTGTGAGGCTGCGCGCTCGAATCCGTCGAGGTTCAGCGCCTACTTCTGTGTCTTCCCCTGCTCGAAGCCTCCCGAACGTGCAAATCATGCTCAGCTTTGTGCGGATTTAGGGGAGCAGGTCACGACGCTTCGCAGGGCAGCGCGGCAGCCCTCTCCACTTCAGAGAGAAAATCCTCCTCCAGCGTCCCGGAGTACTTTGAAAATTGCAGCTGTGATTCGCCGTCCAGCGGCTTCACACGACCGTTTCTTAGCTCATAGGCGGTGATGATGATAAAGTCCTGGCCTTCTTCGTTCGCCTTAAGGAAGACAACGTATCTCCGGTTGTTTTTCGGAAAGCCTTGATTTGCGATTCTGTAGCTTTGAACGCGTCCGGAGGGGAATCGCACCGCTCCGCCTGCTCGTTCGGCTGTAATTCGGTCTCCTCTCGAGAATTCGGCACTGCGTGCGCAATTCCTTACTGTTCTCTCTACCGAGAGAGTGAATTCCGAGTACACCGAAGTATGGTCTGCGGACAGAAACGCGCGCGAATCAGCGACGGATGCGATCACAATCAGAGCGCTTTGTGCTGCAGGGATCGCAGGAACCTCAAGCCACCAGTGATTAATTACCGGGAGCTCTTCAACTCCTTCCGGGAGTTCAGAAATCGGGGCCCGTCCACTCGCTTGATGTTGAGCGTTTCGCTTCTCGCGTAAATCGCGGGGAACGGTATCCCCAGGCTGCATCCCACTGTACTCGGCAGTTGGCTCTTGGGAAGAGGGTGACCGAAGCGCTGCTGTATCAGACTTCCCTTGTGGCCTTGCCGATGTGGCGCCAAGCGCGACGATCGCCAGCATTACAACTACAACTTGTCTCATCTCGCACCTTCTCAGACTCTCCAATCTACTCTCACTCCTGACCTTGCTTTCACCTTTCTCGTTTGTGTTCCGTGATCGGAACAAGAGCACATGGCCCATCGTGTCGCGCTCATGACTACCTTTGCGGAGTCAAATCCTCGGTGTTCGCGACACGAAGTACGCCAGTGGACCGAGCACCCGCACAGAGGCTAATCGCCCTTTGATCCACGAGTTGATAACTCCCTTCTGGGGTGGCCAGATAGGCTCCAGTTACGGGAATGCGGCGCACGATGAGAATGTAGGATTGGCCCAATATGAACGGCTTGAAGAACCCATCGATTGCACGAACTGTATGCCCATTGAGTTGCAATTCGCCACCGGGGCGGGTCACGGTGATTGTGGAACCAGACTTTATTGGAGCAGTTGGGTCATTCCTCAGGACTAGCTGCACCAAGACTGAATAGTCGCTATAAATGAATTCTTCATTCTCAGTGAGTGCGGACGACCTAGTAAGCACCTTGCCCGCCAGGATCGCATCGGCTTCAAGGAGGGCCTGCCGGAATCGATAGTCGGCAGGCAGGGGCGGAGCGCTGCTTAGAGCTCCCGGTGTACCTGGAAATTGACCTGCAGTGACCTCAAAACGTCCCTCCCGCTGTGCTCTACGCGACAGTCTCTCTCCTGCTCGGTATTGGTTGAAGAGAGCCGCATGTTCTCTGCGCGGTCTAGACACATCCGAAGTCTTGTCGGGCGGTTCCGATTGCCAATTGGCGCCCAAGCCGATTGCGAGAAGGACGAAGAGAGGAACGGAGGGTCTCACTGAACTTGCTCCTTCGCGGATTACTGCGCGCCCCTAGGGGCTGCCTCGATAGCCATCTGCGCAGCCGCACGAGCTTCATTCTACAGGCGGCAAGGTAGCACGAAAAAGGCCCGGCGTGAGCAGAAAGTCCGATTTTGTTCCACAAGCGGAACAACAGGTGTGGATACACGGTAACCCCAGGAAAAGAAAAGAATTAGATGAGCTCGGTTGGCCATCAGCGGACAGTTGGACCGGTGACTATCGCCACCACTTCGTGCTCAAGTCCGCCAGCCGCAAGCGACTGAATGAAACCCTGCGCGCGCTCATCGCCTACGCCGACTCGCAGAAGATTCCGCGCACGAACGTCATTGTGGATGTGGACGCGTTGCAGTTGCTGTAGGCTGCGCGCTGGAATCCGTCGAGGTTCAGCGCCTACTCTGTGTCTTCCCCTGCTCGACGCCTCCCCGAACGTGCGAATCATGCTCAGCTTTGTGCGGGTTTAGGGTGGGGCAGGTCACGCGGGCAACTTTATTGCTGCTGTTTCTTCCACTCGTTGACTTCCTTGTGTGCATTCAGGCGCTTGAAGAACGTCGGATAAAACTCGCGCAGACTCTTTTTGCTCCGTTCGTATTGCTCCAGTTCGTCATAAAAGAAGCGCTCCATGGTATAACCGGCGCGATATTCCTGCATCATCGCGTTTCGCAGCTCCAGCCTTCTCTTATCGTCGCCCCTCAGGTATCGCAGCGAAATGGCTCGCACTAAGTTCTCGTCCAGGAATGACTGCAGGCTCTTGAGATCCTTGCCAGTTTTGGTCTGTTTGGACAGCTCGTAAAGCGGCCGAGCCTTTTCTTGCATGCGGGAGTATTGAGAAGAATAGCTTGAGGGATTCGTGATCGCGTGAATGAACTCATGTGGGTTGTAGCCGACGCTATATTGCGGACCTTCGACCGAGTGGAACGCGCCACCCCAGATGAAGGAGGTCGCTGTCTCGTAGGAGTCGAGGAGATTAGGAATGATGACCGCTTCTTTGGTCTCGCCGGAGCCGGCGAGTTCGGCCGTCGTTCGGACCCGGCAATAGTCCATTGCGCGCCGCGCTTCGCGATATACAGCATCTCGATATTCGTCGGCTGTGCGTTCATATTCGGGCCTCTGCTCGGCCCAGATCCGCTCCACTGGTACAGCTCCATAGAATTCGCGCAACATGACCGGAAGGTCGTCGATTTGCCGGAAAGGTTCCTGATTCTTGACTTCGTTCCATTCCGGACCGTACTCGAAGCTCGGAGGCGGCCCCATCGCAACGGCAGCGATGGCGTAGGTCCAATTCGCTGGAGACACTTGCCGCTCTCGAAAATAAGTCCGCATTCTTTCCCGAAGCGCTGCGGGAAGTGAGGCATCGACCTCCTTGCGCACAGCTACCCTCACCGGATGCATGTGCTCGGTATTTTCGAAGTCGTAGCCAGCAGCATTGAGGAACGCAAATACGATGAAGATGTTCTTATGAACATCTGCGTGAACGCGTTGTTTCAGGAATTGCTCGATCGGGATGGCAGCCTGGCCCGGTTGTTTCGAGGCCGCCGTTAGAGCACAAAGGCCGAGGAACAGCGGAACGAATAAAATGGCTCGGTTACGGGTCTTCGTAGTCGCCAAACTGACCTCCGCACACCGTGAAACTACCCACAGTAAATCCGGGGTGACAGTCCAGGCAGATCTTCCATCCTGCACGGGTGGCCCAGTCTTCCGCCGCAGGCTCGGCCCGCCGCCATCACGTCTTACTCCAGCCTCTTTTTCTGAATGATACTGTGCAAGATATCGTTTGACAATTTTGCAATAATTTGATATTCTCCGAAATGTCTGGTTAGCCGGATAGAATACCCGGTGGCGCTCGGCCCCGGAATTTCCCCAGGTTCTTTGAAAAACAAGGCTCGCGACCGAAACCGGTGGATTTCACTCGCAACCCGCCGGGCAGCGAGCTAAGTCCTTTATCCGAGAGACTTTGCCCCTAAGTCCTTTGGATCCCGAGACCCGCCGGGATCTCGGCCCGTAACCTGATGATTCCATTAGAGGGCTATAGGGGGAGGGGTAACGCGTTTGGGGTAAACTCCGACGCCAGTCCCTTCCTCGGAAGGCGCTATTGCCTTGTTCAGCCGCCCGGTGGAGCGAACAGCAGTTCGCGAAGGGAGCCCCCGGCGAAGGGTGCGGGGATGAACGTCAGCAACAGGATGAGCAGGCCAAAGCGGGCGAGCAGCTTGCGTCCTGGGGAGAGTTCGGGAACCGGCGGCACCGCGGGATGGCGCGTGCCGGTGATGAGCAGGATGAAGGCCCACATCAGCCACCCGGACCACCAGAAGTAGGCCATCGGCACCAGGGCTGCGGCCATCAGGCGGGAGAGGCTCCGGTGAAGCCTCGGCGACAGGGCGTAGACGATGTGGCCGCCATCGAGTTGGCCGCCGGGAATCAGGTTCAGCGCGGTGGCGAACATGCCCACCCAGGCGGCGATGGCGATGGGGTGGAAGTAAATGTCGCGCAGCATCGAAGATCCGCCCTGCAAATCGCCAAGAGGCAGCACCGCCCACAGCAGGTCGAAGATGGCGGGATATCCGAACTGCAGCTCGGACCGGCTCACCACGAGCGGGGCGTCGCGCGAGAGCATCATGCCCAGCGCCAGGGCCGGCACCGCGACCAGGAAGCCGGCGATGGGTCCGGCGATGCCGATATCAAAGAGCGCAGTTCGCGAGCGGATGGGCGAGCGGATCCGGATGAAGGCCCCAAAGGTCCCGATGAGCGTAGGCGCGGGAATGAAAAAGGGAAGCGTGGCGTAGACGCCGTTACGCACGCAGAAGGCGAAGTGGCCCATCTCGTGCGCCAGCAGGATGAGCAGCAGCGTGACCGAGAAAGGCGTTCCCAGCAACAGCCGCGACGGCTCGCTCAGCGCCCAGGCAACCGGGAAGAAGTCTTCTTCCTCATAGTAGGCCGGCCGGTTGTGAAGGAAATTGAACTCCAGGCGCGCTCCCACGACCAGCGTGGTGAAGACGGTGGCGAGGAAGAGCAGGATGTGCAGCCAGACGCGGCGGCGGGGCCGTGGCGGCGGAATGACAATGACCTCACGGGGAAAGAGTTCCGGGAGTGAGATCGTAGGCGGAAGCGGCTCAGACATTCGAACAGTCCGTGGAGGGACGGCAGCCGCCGGGCCTCAATCGATGGACTGCAGCTCCTTGCCGGGCTTGAAGCGCACCGCCTTGCCCGGCGGGATGCTGACTTCGGCGCCGGTGCGCGGATTGCGCCCGATCCCGGTCTTGCGCGGACGGACGCTGAAGACCCCGAAGCCGCGCAGCTCGATGCGCTCGCTGTTGGACAGCGCCTTCTTCATGGCATCGAAGACCGTTTCCACCGCCAGTTCCGCCTTGGTCTTGGTGATGCCCGTCTTGGCGACGACTTCGTTGATGATGTCGAGTTTGATCACGAGCGGCTCCCCGGCGCCCCAGAGGTGCGCTTGATCGTTTTCTACAGCGGTCGTCCTAAGGCGCGGATAGTAAAGGAGATAGCGGCCATTGTCAACGCCCGTTTTCACGCATAAGATGGCCGGGCGATCAGGAGAGCGAATGGCAATCAAGAGCGACCGCTGGATCCGCAAGATGGCGCTGGAGCAGGACATGATCAATCCCTTCGCCGAAAAGCAGGTGCGCGACGGGGTGGTGTCTTACGGCCTGTCGTCCTACGGCTACGATCTGCGCGTGGCGGACGAGTTCAAGATCTTCACCAACGTCATGTGCACGATGGTCGATCCGAAGAATTTCGACGAGCGCTCGTTCGTGACGGTGCGCGCCGATTGCGCCATCATCCCGCCCAACTCATTCGCGCTGGCGCGCTCGGTGGAGTATTTCAAGATACCGCGCGATATCCTGACCGTGTGCGTGGGCAAGAGCACTTACGCGCGCTGCGGCATCATCGTGAACGTCACCCCGTTCGAGCCGGAATGGGAAGGCTTCGTGACGCTGGAGATCTCCAATACCACGCCGCTGCCCGCCAAGATCTACGCCAACGAGGGACTGTGCCAGATCCTTTTCTTCCAGTCCGACGAAGTCTGCGAAGTGAGCTACAAGGACAAGAAAGGTAAGTACCAGGCACAAAGCGGCATCATGCTGCCCCGGTTGTGAGCCGCACTACCTGGGCTCGTTGTTCTCCGGGCCTTCCGACTGCTTGTACAGGTACTTGATGGCGGGCTTGTAGATGAGCAGGTTGGACTGGCCATTGCCGCGATGCAGCTTGATGCAACGCTTGTCGTACCACTCGATGACGCCCTGCAGCCGCTCGCCGTCACGCAGCACCACGACGATGGGCGTGCGCGTCTGCATCTGCTTCTGATAGTAGAAATTCTCCGCGTGGGTCTGCTCGGGCGGCGCCTTGCGCGGCCCGGGAGTGGAACGCGCGGCCGCCGCGGGACGCTCGTGGCGCGGGACGATGGGCAAGTCCCGGCGGGCAAGCGGCGGGCGGATGAGCCTGCGATTGGCGAACTCGGATTCGGCTGCGATGCGGGCCGCGGTGTGATCCACTGGGTCCTTGCTCATGGAACGCTCCAAATCCGGTGAACCGGCATTGGCTGCCTGAACCGGTCGCCGGAGGCTGGCCTGGAACACGACACCGCTATCGCTGGGCTGCAAGTCGGCAATGAAGGCGGAAGGTCGGGTTCCGGGAGTTTCGTCTACCGTAGCACAGCGCGGCGGAGGCTGACAATCGCCGCGACGCGGGACCTACTCACGCTCGAGGGCAGTGGCGAAGGCGTCGAGGGAAAGCGAGCGCAGCAGGTTGCGCCGCATGCCGGCCTCCACCTGGCCGAGCTCCTGGGCGGCTGCCTCGAGCCAGGGGAAATCCGCAGGTGCCGCCAGGCGCTCCAGCCGCACGGCGATATCGGTGTTGCGTACGAGATCCGGCGTGCCCGACTTGAGATAGAGCATGTCCTCCAGCAGGGAATAGAGGGTACGAACCAGTTGGACCGTTTTCTCGCGCCCATCGGCGCCGCCACGGTAGGAGTCCGTCACCTTGAAGAGCGCGCTATGGTCGTGGCTCTCGAGGGCGCAAGCCAGAAGGGCCAGGGCGTCGTTGCGGGCTTCCACGTAGGCAGCCAGGTTGAAGGTGCGGGCGCGGCCCACCGCGCCTTCCGAGAGCCGCGCCACCAGGGCTCGCTGCTTGCCCGTCCACTGGGGCTGCGCCCGGCTGAGGAACGTCTCCAACTCAGCCACCGACAGGGGCGCCAGCCGCACGGAAAAACAGCGCGACCGAAGCGTCGGCAACAACTCGCCGGGATTCTCCGCCAGCAGGATGAGCGTGGCGAATTCGGGCGGCTCTTCCAGGACTTTGAGCAGGGCGTTGGCGGCCTCGCGCATGAAGGCGGAGGACGTGAAGACGTACACGCGCTCCTTGCCCGCGGCTGGACGGAAGTACACGGTCTCGGTGACGCGGCGCACCTGGTCCACCTTGATCATCATCTGCGGCGGGTCGGGTGGGACGATGGTGACATCGGGGTGGGTCTGCAAGAGAAGGCGGGCCTCGCGCTTATCGGCTTCGCGCAAGCCCTCACGCGCCTCCACCGCTTCGGCGAAGCGGGCGTCGAAATCGTCGGCTTGGCCGATGCGCCGGCAGGAGGAGCACTGGCCGCAGAAATCAGGCAGGCCGCCGGCCTGCGGCGCGCGCTCGCAGTTCATGGCCTTGGCCAGCATCTGGGCGAGCATGTATTTCCCCGAGCCCGCCGGACCGTGAAGGATGATGCTGTGCGGGAAGCGATTGCGGGCGAGCATCTCGCGCAGCGTGCGTACCGTTTCCGCGTTGCCGTAAAAGTCCTGGAAGCCCATGTGGCTCACGCCGACTTGGCGGCCAGCAGGCGCTGGCGCACGGTCTGGACGATCTCCGCATGCACGGTTTCGACGGGACGCCGCGCATCCAGCAGGACCACGCGGCCGGCCTCACGCCGAGCGATGGCCAGATACGCGTCACGAACCCGCTGGAAGAAAGCGCGGCTCTCCTGCTCGAAGCGGTTCTCGTCGAGCGCGGTGGCGTCCGCGGCGGCATCCGCCACCCGGCGGTTGCGCCGGCGCGCGCGCTCCACGCTGGCGGCCACGTCGGAGTCCATCAGGATGGTGAGGTCAGGTTGCAGATCGCCGCAAAGGATGCGATGCAGGGCGAGCACCGGCTCGCTGCCCAGGCGGCGGCCGCCGCCCTGGTAGGCCTCGGTCGAGTCGGTAAAGCGGTCGCAGACGACGAAGCGGCCGGCTTCGAGCGCAGGGCGGATCACTTCCTCAACGTGCTGCGTGCGGGCGGCGAACATCAGCGTCATCTCCGCCCAGGCGGAAAGCCCGGCGGTGCGGGAGTCGAGCAGAACGCCGCGGATGCGCTCTCCGATGGCCGTGCCGCCCGGCTCGCGGGTTTCCACCACGTCATATCCCTCGGCGCGCAGGGCTTGCGCGAGCTTGGCCAGTTGCGTGCTCTTGCCGCAGCCGTCAAGCCCCTCAATGGTGATGAATTTTCCGCGCGCGCGTTTGCGGGCCACGCCGGAATCATAGCATTCAGGCGCGTGGAGGCCCGAACCACCGGAAGAGCCTACGGGCCTTCCGCTTCCAACGCGGACGCCTTGAAATAAGCAACTTTCCCCAAGCCGAAGAGAATAGTCCGGCGCCCGACTACCTTTGCGTCCGAAAGCCCGGCGCTGGACATCAGCGCGAGGATGCGGTCCTCCGAGTTGTCCTTCAGGCGCCCGTGCGAGTGAAACATACGGGGCAGGACACCGGCGCCGCTGCATTCCGGCGCGCTGAAGTCGAGCAGGTGAAGCTGGCCGCCGGGCCTGAGCACGCGGCGGATCTCGCGCAGCGTCCGCTGCTTCTGCTCCGTCTCCAGGTGATGGAACATGAGCGACGAGAATACGTGATCGAAAATGCCTGCGGCGTACGGCAGTGAATCCGAAAAGCCCTGATCCAGTTGGACCGAGACCAGCGAGCGATCCGCCTTGCGCCGGGCGCGAGCCAGCGCCTTCGGGTCCGGGTCGAGTCCGATGACCTCAACCTGAGGATGCTGTTGCTTCAGCAGAACCGCCAGGCTTCCCGTACCGCAGCCGATGTCGAGAACGCGCTGGCCCGGCTTCAAATCGGCCTGACCCAGCAGCGCCTTCCGAGCCTGATCGGCGCCGATCAGGATCGTGATGACATCGTAAAAGGGCAGGAACCAGTCATGTCCCGCAGCTGGAAGATAGGTTCGCCTACGTTCTTCCATAAGTACCGATTGTGTCATTTTTCTCCTCCGTCACGCCGTCATGGCGGGTTGGTTATGAATCTTCTTGCTGTCTCATCAGTCGCCGGACTGGCGGTGAAACACATCCCTCAGCAGGTCCGGCTTTACGGCATTCGGCTCGTCATGGCGAGCGCTTTCCCAGGCGCTTGCCTGAGCAATGGAAATCACGTGAAAGATCAGGAGCAGTGGCACGACGAATGTCGGAATCAGGCTCAAAGGGAGCACCGTCATGACCGCTGTCGAAGGTCCCAGCGGGCTGAGCAAACTGGCGGTTGTACCCAGGCTCACTGCCACCACGAGATCTACGATTCCAAGTACATGCCAAAGCACGAATGAATTGCGATGATCACGATGGGCGAGCTTCCATGCCACCAGGGGAGCTGTGACCCCGATGAACATGTCGCCGTAGCCCGCCGGCAGGGCAAACACGGCCGGAAGAATCCCGCGAGCTTCCAGAAGGATGAATACGAACCCGAAGATCCGCCAGGAGTGCGCCAGGGTCAAAGCACGCGGGTTCAGAGACAACGCAAAGTGCCGCATTCGTTCCGAGGCCGCGAACCACAAGAGAAAAGCGACGACCGGCGTGAGGGCGGTCAGCCCAACCACAAGTCCGACGCGGTTCGAATCGTTCTTGAACAGGTGCAAAGCCGAAGCGGACAGCACGGTGACGAACCAGCCCGCCAGTAGCCCCAACATGATTCTCCTGTAGCTCTTCATATCCAGTCTCCTCGAGCCGTGATCCGGTCCGCTGCTTCGTGCGATAGTTGCATCAGGCTCCGCCACCGTTGCTCCCCGAACTGGCGTCGCAGGCGCATCTGCACCTTCTCCCAAGGCGGCTCAGCGCGACGAAGCTGGCGTTTGCCGGCTTCGGTCAGGTACAGCCATCGCTGACGCCGGTCCTGGCCGCGGCGATCTGCGATCCATCCGCGCCGCGCCATCAACTCCAGCGTTCGAGTAAGGGTGGTACTGTCCATGGCCAGCATCTGGCCCAACCGTCCCTGCGACACCTCGCCAACCCGCGAGAGCACCTGGAGCACGGTGAACTGAGTGGCCCGTAACCCCAGGGGACGGAACGCGCGGTCATAAAGCTGCGTGAATGCGCGTGACGCGCGGCGCAGGCTGCTGCACATGCACGGAAGCATGGGTAAGGTCGATCGGCTCATACGAACATTAGATGCATATACATATGATGCGTTGCAGAAAGATGCAGTAGAAAAACACGTCGGGCGTGGCTACCAGAAGGTTCGCTGGGCGTCGCGCCTTGTTTACGGTCAGCAGTCGGGCGAAAGCTGGGCAGCGTCGAGCGCTGCTCCTAGGTCGTCGTCCTCCACCATGAAGGCCAGCGGCTCCTGGGCGCAATTCCAGACGGGAGCGAAGGAACGGCGATGCAGCGGAGAAGGCCCGACGCGTCGCAGACTGTCGAGATGCTGTGGCGTGCTGTATCCCTTGTTGGAGGCCAGGCCGTAGGCTGGGAACTGCGCGTCGAGTTCGCGCAGGATGCGGTCGCGCTCCACCTTGGCGAGGATGGAAGCCGCGGCGATGGAAGCGCAGCGGGCGTCGCCGTGGATGATGGAGGTCTGCGGGCAGTCGCAGTCGAGCCGCATGGCATCCACCAGCAGGAAATCCGGCGCAGGGGAGACTTGCAGAACGGCGTCGCGCATGGCGAGACGCGAAGCCTGATAGATGTTGATTTCGTCGATGCGGGCGGCATCCACAGCCGCCACGGCAAAGCCAAGGGCGCGACGCCGAATGCTTTCTGCCAGTTCCTCGCGGCGGTCTTCGGCAATCAGTTTGGAATCGCGCAGGCCGCGGATAGGACGGCGCGGGTCGAGGATGACCGCAGCCGCCACCACTGGACCAAACAGCGCGCCGCGTCCAGCTTCATCCACGCCCGCCACGAGTTGCGCGCCCGCAGTCCACGCCTGGCGCTCGAAACGCAGCGTGCAGCGCAGCTTCTTCAACATGCGAAGCTTGCGTGCGGCAGAAGAAAGTTCTCCTTCGGCGACGGAGGTCGTGCGGGGCCGCATTGAGCAGGAGTGTGGCGCGGATCGTTAAGGCGTGCAAGCAGAAAAAAGGGAAAGATTTCCTCAGGAGGGAGCTTCCACAGTGAAGGCGGGCAGGAAGCCCGCCCTCGGACCGGCGTTACTCGACTTCGCGCAGGCGGGCGGATTTGCCCTTGAGGTCGCGCAGATAGAAGAGCTTGGCGCGGCGGACCTTCGACGAGCGCACCACGTCAATGCGGTCGATGACCTTGGAGTTGAGCGGGAAAATGCGTTCCACGCCCTGGCCGAAGCTGACCTTGCGCACGGTGAAGCTGGCCTGCGGTCCGCGGCTGCGTGCGATCACGATGCCCTCGAAGGCCTGCAGGCGCTCCTTGTCGCCTTCCTTGATCCTCACCTGCACGCGCACGGTGTCGCCGGGAACAAAAGCCGGGAGGTCGGTGCGCTGCGTCTTGGCTACAAAGCGGTCCAGCACAGGATTGTTCGACATGTCGTTCCTTCCGTTCTCGAGGCAGCCGGTTACGGCCGCATCCTAAGATTTTTCAGCCCGGATCTCAGCCAGCAGATCGCGGTCCTCGTCGCTCAACGCCGCCGACTCCAGCAGTTCCGGCCGGTTGCGCCAGGTTTTCTCCAGCGCCTTGCGACGCCGCCAGCGGCGAATCTCTTCGTGGTGTCCGGAGATCAGGATCTCCGGCACCGCCCATCCCTGGTACTCCGCCGGCCGCGTGTAATGCGGGTAGTCCAGCAGCCCGCCTGAGCCACAGGTGGAACTCGGACCGGCGGAAGCCGCACGTTCGCCGGCAGTAAAGCTCTCCTGGCGCGCCGAGGCTTCGTTACCCAGCGCGCCGGGGAGCAGGCGCGTCACCGCGTCCATCACCACAGCGGCCGCCAGCTCGCCGCCGCTGAGCACATAGTCACCGACGGAAAGCTCGTAATCCGCCAGGTGCTCGGCCACGCGCTCGTCCACGCCCTCGTACCGGCCGCACAGAAGCACCACACGTTCCAGCCCGGCCAGCTTCGCGGCGACGGCCTGATGGAACAAGCGGCCCTGGGCCGAGAGCAGCACCACCGATTCTCTCACGCGGCCGGCCACACGCTCGGCTCGCGGCGCAATGCCTAGCGACTCGGCGCATTCGAACAGCGGCTCCGGCTTGAGCACCATGCCTTCGCCGCCGCCGAAGGGCCGGTCATCCACGGTGCGGTGCCGGTCGTGCGTGAAGTTCCGCAGGTCGTGGATCGCGATCTCCACCCGTCCGGCCTCGCGAGCCCGGCGCACGATGCCATAATCCAGCGGCCCGCGAAAAAAGTCCGGAAAGATGGTCAGGATATCGAACTTCATTATGCATCTTCCCGCACTTTTACCGCTTATTGCTCGCTTTCTCTCTCTTCCTGCGAGGGCGGTCTCTCCAGGTTCAGCAACCCCTCGGGCAGCGCCACCTCTAGACGCCGCGACTTGAGATCCATCGTCCGCACGTACTCGGCAGCAAACGGGATCAGGAATTCCTTATCCGCAGCTCGCACGACCAGGAGCGGCGCATCGCCGGCTCCGAACCGGATCTCGGCAATCGTGCCGATGGGCACGTTCCGGTCCACGTCGAACACGCTGCAGCCCATCAGGTCGCTGACGTAGGCTGCGCCGTCGGGCAGCGGAGTACGCTCTTCGAGCGGCACCTGCAGCTCGCAGCCTCTGAGCCGCTCCGCGTCACCGATGGAATCAACGCCGCGGAACTTCAGCACCAGGCGGCCCTTGTGCGGCCAGACCGCTTCGATCTCCAGCTCGCGCTGCGAACCATCGGGTGCGAGCACGTGCAGGCTCTTGCGCCCGGCCAGCCGCTCCGGGAAGTCGGTCCACAACTCGGCGGCGACTTCACCCTTCCTGCCCTGTGCGCGGACCACGCGGGCCACGGTGACGTAGGCGCGGCCTATTCCAGAATCTCCAGCGTGTAGCGCTTGTGCAGCTTCATACCAGCGGCGCCCAGGATGGTGCGCATGGAACGCGCCGTTCGCCCCTGCTTGCCGATCACCTTACCGAGGTCGTTGGGGGCGACCTTGAGCTCCAATACGATCACCTGCTCGCCGTCAACTTCGCGGACGGAGACCTGTTCGGGTTCGTCGACCAGAGCCTTGGCGATCTGTTCGACCAACACTCGCATGTCCCCACCAGGATCGCTCGTCATAGGCGACTCCTTGACAGCCGTGGGGCCGAACCCTGGTTGCATTGTGACGGTGAACTCACCCCGGGACGCTCACGCGTCGGAAAGGCGATCCTCACCAGGACAATCAGGCCGCGTTGCCCGCGCCCGCCGCAGCGGGCTGGGAATAAAGCTTGTTCACGGTGTCCGAGAGCCGGGCGCCCTTGGACACCCAGTGCGCGATCCGCTCGCGCTTCAGGTCCACGGTGGCCGGGCTGGTGCGGGGATTGTACGTTCCCACGATCTCCAGGAAGCGGCCATCGCGGCGGCGCGCTTTTTCAATCACCACCACCCGGTAATACGGTTGTTTACGCGCACCGGTGCGCGCCAGACGGATCATCAGCACAGAAAACTCTTTCCTTTCTAGCGATTGCCGAGCAGATGAAACAAACTTTAATTATCGCGTAGGGACCGACTTTTGGCAACTGCGCGTGCTCACGCGCGCAGCGCAGCCAGGACGGCCACAGGATCGGGCCGGCGGCGGAAGTCGGCCTCAGCCGCGGCATAGAGGACCGTGCCGTCGCGGTCCAGGACATAGGCGGCCGGCAGGGGCAACTCCCAACTGGAGTCGCCATTGCTGTTCAGAAGGTTGATGAAGGAGCGCTGGAAGACGGCCCGGAGGTCGTCCGGCAGGCGGTACACCAGGCCGAACTTCCGGGCAACGGCGTTGCCGGCATCGGACAGGACCGGGTAGCGCAACTCGTGCTGGTCCGCCAGGAAAAACGTCTGACGCACGGTTTGGGGCGAGATAGCCACCAATGCGGCTCCGGCGGCTTCGATTTCCGGCAGAAGCCGGTTGTAGGTTTCCAGCTCGGCGATGCAGTACGGGCACCAGCGTCCGCGGAAGAACTTGAGAACCAGGCGTCCGCGGGTCAGCAGGTCTTCCGAGCGAACGATTTTTCCGTCCTTGTCCGGGAGCGCGAAAGCGGGAGCCGTCGCGCCGATGGGCAGAATGCGTGCGGCGACGCCCGACAGTCGCAGCTCATCCACCGCGCGTTCGTGCACGGCGACCGTAGCGGCAGGAATCATGGAGTGGACGCGCGCCTTCAGGGCGTCGAGCCTCTCCTGCAGGCTTCCGCCCTCAACGGCTTCGTACTCCGGGTTGGCGCCGCGCCAGCGCATGAACATCGTTTCTCGTTTCCAGTTTCGCGTTTCTCGACAGAGCCGCCCCGACACCCGGGAAGGGCTGCAACCTACCACCGACGTGAGAGACGAGAAACCAGAAACGGGAAACGGTCTCTTACGTACCCGGCAGCTTCACGCCGGCCAGGCGCTTCTGCAGGAAGCCGGACTTGCCCATGCTCTTGAACATCTTGCGCATCTGGGCGTACTGGCGCAAAAGCTGGTTCACTTCCTGCACGCTGGTTCCGGAGCCGCGGGCGATGCGCCTGCGGCGGCTGCCGTTGATGACTTCGTGGTGGGCGCGCTCGTACGCGGTCATGGAGTTGATGATGGCCTCGACCCGCACGAGTTGCCGCTCTTCCACTTCGGCATTGCCTTTCAGCGCAGCGAATGGGCCGATTTTGGGCATGAGGTTCATCAGGCTTTCAAGCGAGCCCATCTTCTTCACCTGGCGGAGCTGTTCGCGGAAGTCCTCGAGCGTGAAGCCGTCGCCGCTCAGCGCCTTGACGGCCAGGTCCTGGGCCTTCTGCTTGTCGAGTTTCTCCTCCGCTTTTTCGATGAGCGAGAGGATGTCGCCCATGCCCAGGATGCGCGACACCATGCGGTCGGGGTGAAACGCCTCAAGCGCGTCGTACTTTTCCCCCACGCCCACGAACTTGATGGGCGCGCCGGTGACGCTGCGGATGGAGATGGCCGCGCCGCCGCGGGCGTCGCCATCCATCTTGGTGAGCACCACACCGGTGAGGGAAAGCTTCTTATGGAACTCGTCGGCGGAGCGCACGGCGTCCTGTCCGGTCATGGCGTCGGCCACGAACAGGATCTCCTGCGGGTTGAGCAGCCGCTTCAGCGACTGCATCTCTTCCATCAACTGATCGTCGATGTGCAGGCGCCCGGCGGTGTCCACGATGAGCACGTCGCAGCCGGAGAGCATGGCTTCGCGGCGAGCCTCGCGCGCCAGCCGCTCGACGGTCGCGGTGTTCTCCTCGCCGGGAGCGACCTTGCCTTCGTAGAGATGAGCGCCCACCGCCTGAGCCACGATTTTTAACTGCTCACGCGCCGCCGGACGATAGACGTCCACGCTCACCAGCAGCGGCCGGTGCCCGCTCTTCTTGAGCCAGGCGGCCAGCTTGGCCGAGGTTGTGGTCTTGCCCGAGCCTTGCAGGCCGGCCATCAGGATGACCGTGGGCGGCTGCGAGGCCAGCTTGAGCCGCGCCGTCTCGCGGCCCAGCAGTTCGACCATCTCGTCGCGCACCACCTTGACCACCTGGTCCGCGGGTGAGAGCGCGGTGAGCACCTCCTGTCCCAGGGCCTTGGCGCGCACCTGGTCGAGGAATTGCCCGACGACTTTGACGTTGACGTCAGCGGCCAGTAGCGCCAGGCGCAACTCGCGCAACGCTTCGCCGACGTTCTCTTCGGTCAGCGTGCCCTGTCCGCGCAGGTTCTTGAACGCGCGCTGGAGCTTCTCGGTGAGGTTCTCGAACATACGAAAGAATGCGGCGTGAGGGCTTTATTGTAGCAGGCGGAATCGGAGCGCCATCCGGGCGCACGAAGGGTCGAGGTGAGCCGTCCCGGCTATTGCTTGCCGCGCAGCTTCAGGATCAGGAACACGTTAATGCCGCGGGGCCCGCTGTTGGGCACCACGAACGCCAGCTCGTAGCCGTCATCCCAGGCCTCCGCCAGCGCCTGCTCAAGATGGACTTCGTCTCCGCGCGGGGAGATGACCCTGTACTGCGGTTTCTTGCCTGGCATCCCATCCTCCTCTGCTTTCTCGATTCGCGGCCGGCGGCCGGCCCACGCGGGGGCACATAACTCTACCCGGCTTTGGCCGCGGAGGCAAAGACTTCGCGCGCCGCCAGCACAGTGTTGCAGTGGATGGTCACCGTGTCCTGGACGTGCCGGGCATATCCGCCGGCGAAGGTGACCATCACCGGGATGCCTCTCGCGGCGGCCACACGAAACACCAGCTCATCGCGCTGCTTCAGCCCCTCGATGGTAAGCGCCAGGCCGCCCAGTTGGTCCTCGCGATAGGGATCGGCCCCGGCGATGTAACACAGCAGGTCGGGCGTGAACTGCCGCAGACCGGAACTGAGTGCGTGGTCGAGCCAGGCCAGGTACTGGTCGTCGGTGGTGCCGTCGGGCAAGTGGACATCGATGGATGATGCCGGCTTCCACGCCGGGTAGTTGTGCTCCTGGTGCAGGGAGATCGTAAACACGTCGGCCTCGGGGTGGTGCGCCGTGGTGCCGCGTCCCAGCGTGGCCGGCCCCGTGGAGGGCAACGGCGCCGAAGGATGCGCCGCGGACCCGAAGATGGCCGCGGTGCCGTTGCCGTGGTGGACGTCGCAATCCACCGTCATGGCACGCTCGATGGCGCCCTCTTTCTGCATGCGGCGGATGGCGACGGCCACGTCGTGGATCATGCAAAAGCCCTCGCCGTGTCCAGGGAAAGCATGGTGGAATCCACCGCCGATATTGAAAGCCACGCCGTCACGCAGCGCCAGCCGCGCTGCCAGGATGGAGCCGCCCGCGGCCAGCCAGAAGGCTGCCGCCAGTTCGCGCGAGTAGGGGATCTCCATCACCATCTCTTCGCGCGGCGAAAGCGTGCCGGTCTTGAGCTTCCGTACATATTCCGGCGTGTGCACCAGCAGGATGTCGTCGTCAGCGGCGGGCTGGGGCGTCACGAAGTCCTCTGGCTGGGCGATGCCGGTCCCCAGCAGCCGCCGGTGGATCAGCCGGTACTTCTCGGCCGGGAAGACGTGCGCCCCGATGGGCAGGAAATAGTCGTCGCTGTAGACCAGCTTGAAAGGCAGCATTGATGTGACGCGACCACCCGGCCGCGCGGCCTCCAGATTGTAGCGGCTGGACGGGATCTCGTGGCCCGCAACTTCCGGCAGCAGGCCGTGTTCAAAAGCATGAGGGTCGCCGGCCTCGAGCCGCGGCCCACCAAGGAGACGGGCAGCAATGAAAAGCAAGTGGATGAAACTGGCGGCCATCGCGATGGTGGTAGCGCTGGCGGGCGGAACGTTCGTCTATGCCAAGGCCCGGCATGGCCGGCACGGAGGCGGCGGCTTCCTCAGCGAGCGCATGTTCGCCCACATGGAAGCGCGGCTGAACCTTACCCCGGAACAGTCGCAGCAGGTGCGCAGCATCTTCGAAGCCCAGCGGGCCAAGATGAAAGAGCAATTCCAGGGCGGACGCGCCGATCGCGACGCGCTCATGAAGGCGATTTTCTCCGACAATCCCAACCAGGCGGAGATCCAGAAACAGCTTGCCGCACTGCAACAGCAGCACGCGCAAATGCTGCAGAGCATGGTCTCGACCGGCCTGCAGGTGAACCAGGTGTTCACCCCGGAGCAGCGCGCCGAGTTCCTGAAGGCGATGGAGGAGCATCGCCAGGCCGGCGAGCGCTTCCGCGAGCGCATGAAGCAGCGCAAGGCGGAACGCGAAGGGCAGACGCCGCAGCAGTAACCTGGAAGCCGAAAACCGCCGCCCGATCCGGGCGGCGGTTTTTGCATTCCTGATTCGCTGTTTGCGGCTCGCAGGTTCTGCACGGCTGGACCCAGGGTCGCGACCTCAATTACCAAAATTCCAGATTTCCAAGTTACCCAATTACCAACTCGCCCAGTCTCTCTACCGCCGTCCCTTCTTCTCCTTCCCCACCGCTCCGACTGGCGCCACCCTTCGTATCGGCACGATGGCTCCGCGCTCCGGGTCGGCCATCGGCCGGCTGAGCATCTCTTTCTTCACGAAGTTCACGAACTCCTGCATCTGGCGCTGCATCTCTTCCATGCGCGCGCGCATTTCCAGAATGATAGCGATGCCGGCGATGTTGACCCCCAATTCGCGCGCCAGCGAAAGGATGAACTCCAGCCGCTCCAGATCCTGGTCGGTGTAGAGGCGGGTGTTGCCTTCGGAGCGCGACGGCCGCAGCAGTCCCTCGCGCTCATACAGCCGCAGCGTCTGCGGATGGATGCCGTACATCTCGGCCACGGCCGAGATCATGTAGGCCCCTTGCTTCTTGCGCTTCGGCATGGGGTTACACCTTGCTCCACAGCTCCGCCCGCGGATCCTCCGGGTTGAGCTTCTGCAACTCGCGCAGGATCTCCTTCGAGCGCTCGTCACGCGGCATGGGGACGACGATCTGCACTTCGACGATCTCGTCGCCGCGCGCCCCTTCGCGCGTGGCCGAGGGCACGCCTTTTTCGCGCAGCCGCAGGCGCTGTCCCGAGCGCGTGCCGGGCGGAATCTTGAGCAGCGCGCGGCCGTCGATGGTGGGCACTTCGATTTTCGCCCCCAGGGCGGCCTCCATGGCGGTGACCGGGACGGTGATATGGATGTCGTCGCCCTCGCGGCGAAACACGGGGTGCTCGCCCGTGCGCACGATGATGTAAAGGTCTCCGGGCGGGCCGCCGCGCAGCCCGGCGTTGCCCTTGCCGGCCAGACGGATGCGCTGCCCCTCGCGCGTTCCCGGCTTGATGCGCACTTCGAGCGGCTCGGTACGATGCAGCACGCCCTCGCCGCCGCAGGCCGGGCACTGGCTGCGGGTCTTGCCCGAGCCGCCGCAGCGCTGGCACGCCAGCTTGAATTTCATGCGCCCGCTGGTCTGCGTGACCTGGCCGGAGCCGTTGCATTCCGGACAGGTCTGGGCGCCGCTGTCGATCGCGCCGCTTCCTTTGCATCGGGCGCAGGTTTCCGTGCGGGCGATGTTCAGCCGCATCACCGCGCCGCGAATCGCCTGCCAGAAGCCCACGTTGACCTGGTATTCCAGGTCGGTCCCCGGTTCCGGTCCGGCTTCTTCCGCGCCGAAGCCGCGCCCGCCGAAAATTCCCGAAAAGATGTCGCGAAAGCTGGTGCCGCCGGCTTTCCGGCCGGGTTCGGTGAAGTCGGAGAAGTCGAAACCGCCGAAGTCGAAGTGCACGCTCGGTCCGGCCTGCCCGCCGAAACCCGCGCCCGGCCCGTAACCGCCTCGTGCCGCTGCTTCGGCTGCCGCCGCGTCAATGTTGTCGGAATAAAAGCCCAGCCGGTCGTAGATCTTGCGCTTCTTTGGGTCGCTCAGGACGTCGTTGGCTTCGGAGATCTGCTTGAACTTCTCTTCCGCCGCCTTGTTCCCGGGATTCAGGTCGGGATGATATTTGCGGGCGAGTTTGCGGAAGGCCTTGCGGATGTCCTCGGCCGAAGCGGTGCGCTTCACGCCGAGAATCCCGTAGTAGTCCTTGGTGGCAGTGGCCATTTTGGTCCGTTCTAGCCTCTAGCTCAGATTCCAATGCCCGATAAGATACGGGGCGCCTCCAGGCGCCCCGTGCTGAAGGCTGATGGCTGAGCACCAGATCCTTCGCTTCGCTCAGGATGATCGCGCCGGGGCCCCGACGCCCCGGTAAGCGCGATTACTTCTTTTCCTCCACGTCCACGTACTCGGCGTCGATGACTTCCCCGTCTTTCTTGCCGGCGGCGCCATTGGTGGCCCCGGGTTGAGCGCCAGGCTGCGCGCCCGGCGGCGGCTGGGCCGCCTTGTACATCTGCTCCGCCAGCTTGTGGGAAGCCTGCGTCAGGCGTTGGCTGGCGGCGTCGAGCGCCGCCCGGTCGCTGCCGTCGAGGGCTTTCTTGGCCTCGGCCAGCGCCGCTTCCACGTTCTCCTTCTCGGAGCCGGAGATCTTCTCCCCGTGCTCCTTCAGCATGCGCTCCACGTTGTAGACCATGGCGTCCAGATGGTTGCGCGCCTCGATCTCCTCGCGTTTGGCGCGGTCCTCGGCGGCGTGCGCCTCGGCCTCCTTGGCCATGCGCTCCACTTCTTCCTTGCTCAGGCCGGAAGAGGACGTGATGGTGATTTTCTGGTCCTTGCCCGTGGCCATGTCCTTGGCGGTCACGTTCAGGATGCCGTTGGCGTCGATGTCGAAGGTCACCTCGATCTGCGGCACCCCGCGCGGAGCCGGCGGGATCCCCGTCAGGTGGAACTTGCCCAGCGTGCGGTTGTCCTTGGCCAGCGGGCGCTCGCCCTGAAGCACGTGGATCTCCACCGAACTCTGGTTGTCGGCCGCGGTGGAGAAGATCTCCGTCTTCTTGGTCGGGATGGTGGTGTTGCGCGGGATCATCGGAGTAGCCACGCCCCCTTCCCACGGCCGGTGCGGGTTGTGCGTCTCAATCGCCAGCGTGAGCGGTGTGACGTCGAGCAGCAGCAGGTCCTTCACGTCGCCCGCCAGCACTCCGGCCTGTACCGCCGCGCCCACCGCCACGACTTCGTCCGGATTCACACCCTTGTGCGGCTCGCGGCCGAACAACTCCCTAACGAGCTGCTGAATGCGCGGCATACGCGTCTGCCCGCCCACCAGCACCACTTCGTCGATTTTCCCGGCATCGATGCCGGCGTCCTTCAGCGCCTGTTGGCACGGGCCCACGGAGCGATGGATGATGTCTTCCACCATCTGCTCCAGCTTGGCCCGCGTCAGCTTCTTCACCAGGTGCTTGGGGCCGCTGGCGTCGGCCGTGATGAACGGCAGGTTGATCTCTGTCTCCATGGTGGTGGAGAGCTCGATCTTGGCTTTCTCGGCGGCATCGCGCAGCCGTTGCAGCGCCATCTCATTGCCCTTGGCGCGCAGGTCGAGACCCTCTTCCTTCTTGAACTCCTCCACCAGCCAGTCCACGATGCGCTGGTCAATGTTGTCGCCCCCCAGGTGCGTGTCGCCGTTGGTGGCTTTCACCTCGATGACGCCTTCGCCCACTTCCAGGATGGAGATGTCGAAGGTGCCGCCGCCGAAGTCGTAGACGGCGATGGTCTCGTCCTTCTTCTTGTCCAGGCCATAGGCCATGGCGGCGGCCGTAGGCTCGTTGACGATGCGCTTCACCTCCAGGCCCGCGATGCGCCCGGCGTCCTTGGTCGCCTGCCGCTGGGCGTCATTGAAGTAGGCCGGCACGGTGATGACTGCCTCGGTGACCTTCTCGCCCAGGTAATCTTCCGCCGC
The DNA here is from genome assembly GCA_035573675.1 of Terriglobales bacterium. Classification (NCBI taxonomy): domain Bacteria; kingdom Pseudomonadati; phylum Acidobacteriota; class Terriglobia; order Terriglobales; species Terriglobales bacterium. The sequence goes on along the minus strand of DATMAB010000011.1, from coordinate 35,885 downwards.
CTTGCGCAGCTTCTGCAGGATGAGCGCGGAAATCTCCGGCGGCGTGTATCTCTTGCCCGCCGCTTCCACCGCCACATGGTCGCCCTCCTTCACCACCTTGAAGGGGACCATCTTCATCTCTTCGGTGACTTCGTCGTAGCGCCGCCCCATGAAGCGCTTGATGGAGTAGATCGTGTTCTCGGGATTGGTGATGGCCTGGCGCTTTGCCACCTGTCCGACCAGCCGCTCACCGGTCTTGGTGAACGCCACCACCGATGGGGTGGTCCGCCCGCCTTCCTCGTTGGCGATGACCTTGGGTTCGCTGCCCTCCATCACGGCCACCACGGAGTTGGTAGTCCCCAGGTCGATTCCTATGATCTTGCCCATGTTCTCAAGCCTCCGTGCAGTTCAACGGCGCCACTTGGCTCACCGTGCCCTGCGTCGCACAAACAAGTTTGCATTCATAATAGAATGTGAGCGAGATATTGTCAAGTTCTTGTAAGCGATTGATAAATAGTGCTTTATAGTTATGAACAGCATGAACCTGCTTGAGCACAGCCATGCTTCACTAGTCGCGAATCCTCTAGCGGGCCGGCGTCTTCCGCGCTACACTTTGCGGCCGTTCCCAAGGAGGCGACCCGATGGACACGGCGAAAGAAGGGCGCATCTGGCAGGCGGCGGGCGCGGCAGCAGTGGTGGGAGGCGCGGCCTTCCTGGTCCGCGTGGTTCTGCTCTACGGCATGGCCTATGCCGATCCTTCCGCTCTTTCTCTGGGCTTGGCGGCCTCGTTCATCATACTCGCGGGAGTGGCCGCGTTCATCGGGGGCCGCATTTTGGCCGCGATGGCGGGCGGCATCGGCTCGCGCGAACTTTCTCTGTGGGGCGTGCTCGCCCTGGCCGGCTTAATCAGCGGCACGGCGACCGTGCTCTTTTCCTACCGGGAATCGCTGCGCGGCACCATTCCTACGCTGGACGATCTGGCCCTGGGGCTGGCCGGCTCCTTTGCCGTCATGGTGGGAGTGATGGTCATGCTGGGACAGCGCATCATGAAACACGCCACGCGCCGCTAGCGGCGTTTGCGCGGCCCTTCGACTTCGCTCAGGGGAGGCTAAGGGCTGTGCGCCGCGCGCCGAAATCCTGAGTGACGCGAAAAATCTTCTACTCGACGGTTACGGACTTGGCCAGATTGCGCGGCTGGTCGACATCGCATCCGCGCCGCACGGCGATGTGATACGCCAGCAACTGCAGCGGCACGACTTCCAGGATGGGTGAAAGCAGTTCCGGCGCCGGCGGCACGTAGAAGACGTGATCCACGGCTTCACGGATTTCCTCGTCGCCTTCGGTGGCGATGGCGATCACGGTGCCCGAGCGCGCCTTCACTTCCTTCACGTTGGACATGGTCTTTTCGTAGCGCAGCACGGAGTCGGGATCGTTGCGGTCGCAGGTGGCGATGATCACCACCGGCAGGTTCTCGTCGATGAGCGCGTTCGGGCCGTGCTTCATCTCGCCCGCCGGATAACCCTCGGCGTGGATATAGGAGATCTCCTTGAGTTTGAGCGCTCCTTCCAGCGCGATCGGGTAGTGTACGCCGCGGCCCAGGAACAGGAAGTCCTGCGCGCGCATGTACTCCTTGGCCAGGTCTTCGATCTCTTCGTCGCGCGCCAGGATGGCTTCCAGCTTACCCGGCATGCGCGTGAGCTCGGTCAACAGCGCCCGCGCCTGCTCGGTCGAGATCGTGCCGCGGGTCTCGGCCAGGTAGACGGCGAACAGGAACATGGCGGCCAGTTGCGCGGTGAAGGCCTTGCTGGAGGCCACGCCGATCTCCGGCCCCGCGTGGGTGTAGATGGTGCCGGCCGCCTCCCGGGTCACCATGGAGCCCACCACGTTGCAGATGGCCAGCGTCTTTGAGCCCTTGGCTTTGGCTTCGCGTTGCGCTGCGATGGTGTCCGCGGTCTCGCCCGACTGCGTGATGAGGATGGTGACCGTGTCCGGGCCGGTCAGCGGGTCGCGGTAGCGGTACTCGCTGGCATAGTCCACTTCCACCGGGACGCGCGCCAGGCGCTCAACCATGAACTTGCCCGCCAGCGCGGCGTGCCAGCTTGTCCCGCAGGCCGCGATATGCACCTTCTTGACGGCTCGGAACTCGGCCGGGGTGATTTCCATCTCTTCTAGGAACACCTTGCCGGTATCGAGCGAAACGCGCCCCAGGGTGGTATCGCGCACGGCCCGTGGCTGCTCATAGATCTCCTTGAGCATGAAGTGCTTGAAGCCGCCCTTCTCGGCCATGATGGGGTCCCAGGTGATGTGCTGCACCTGGCGCACAATGGGCCGCCCGGAGAAGTCGCTCAACTGCACGCCCGCCGGCGTGATCACCGCCAGGTCACCGTCGGCGAGGAAGAACACGTCGCGCGTGTGGTAGAGGATGGCGGGCACGTCCGAGGCCACAAAGTACTCGTCCTTGCCCAGCCCGATCACGGCCGGCGGCCCGTTGCGCGCGGCCACGATCTTGTTGGGCTCGTCGGCGGTGATCACGGCCAGCGCGAACACGCCCTGCAGTTCGTTCACCGCCCTGCGCACCGCTTCCTCGAATGCCGGCCGGTGGCCGTTGTGCGGCTTCAGATGTTTCTCCACCAGGTGGGCGATGACCTCGGTATCGGTCTCGGTGACGAACTTGTGCTGCTCTTCGATGAGCTTCTTCTTGAGCGAGAGGTAGTTCTCGATGATGCCGTTGTGCACCACGACGATGCGACCCGAGCAATCGCGGTGCGGATGGGCGTTCTCTTCGGTGGGGCGGCCATGCGTGGCCCAGCGCGTGTGCCCGATGCCGTAGCTGCCGTCCAGCGGCTTCAGCCGGATGGCTTCTTCCAGGTTCCGCAGCTTGCCTTCGGCGCGCCGCACCTCGAGCCCCGGTCCGTTGCCGGCCACGGCGATGCCCGCCGAGTCATATCCGCGATACTCCAGGCGCTTCAGCCCCTCGAGGATGACGGGCACGACGCGCTTTTTGCCGACGTATCCGACGATGCCGCACATAAGTCAGTTCCCAGTTGCCGGTTGCCTGTTGCCCGTTGGTCGCTGGAAAGCGCCAGCGTCGCGGGGAAGTCCAAGAGCCTTGGATGCAAGGGCCGCTCGAGCGACCCAGTTTATCCGCGTTCCTCCGCGTGAATCCGCGGCCAGAGTCTTAGTCTTCAATCCTGTAACTGAACTCCTCGATCACTGGGTTGGTCAGCACCTCGCGCGCCATGCGCTCCACCTCGGCCTGCGCCGCGTCTTTCGTCAGTCCGCCGTCGAGGGCAATCTCAAAGAACTTCCCCTGGCGGACGTCGCCCACTCCCTTGTATCCCATCTTCTTCAGCGCGCCATGGATGGTCTTGCCCTGGGGGTCGAGCACCGTCTTCTTCAGCGAAACGTACACGTAGGCCTTCATGAGTCTGTCCGATTATAAGCCCGAAACCGTGGCGTCCATCGCGGAGAGAATCACTCGCTGGATCGAGGTATGAAGGAAGCGAATCCGCGTCCATCCGCGGCGAAATCGCTACAGCCGGAACAGTTCCCGCAGGCGCTTGGTTTGAGCGCGGCTCACCGGGATCTCCGACTGTTTCTTGTCGTCCATACGGAGCTGGTAGCTGCTCTTGAACCAGGGCACCACTTCCCGGATGCGGTTGATGTTCACCACGTAGGAGCGGTGCGCGCGCCAGAACATGTTGGCGTCGAGCGAAGAGAGCAGTTCTTCCAGGGTGCGACAGTTCGACTGGCCTTCGGCGGCCGAGGTCACCACCGTGATCACGCCATCTTCGATGGAGGCGTAGCAGATGTCCTTCTGATCCACCAGGAACAGGCGGCCTGCAGCTTTGATCAGGATGCGGTTAGGCTGCGGCTTCTGGCCTTCGAGCATTTTCACCAGGGCGTCCAGACGTTCAGCCGGGGCGCCCGCCGACTCGCGCAAACGCCTGGCCTTCTGTACGGACTGCGTCACCCGCTTCTTGTCGAAGGGCTTCAGCAGGTAGTCGACCGCATTCACTTCGAAAGCCTTGACGGCATACTGGTCGTAGGCGGTGGCAAAGACGATCTGCGGCAACGGCAACCGCCGGTCCAGCAGCTTCTTGATCACGCCGAAGCCGTCCAGGCCGGGCATTTGCACATCCAGGAAGACCAGGTCGGGCGTGTGCTCCTTGATCAGGTTCACCGCCTCCAGGCCGTTCTTGCCCTGGGCCACGACTTCGACGTCACCCACCGACTTCAGCAGGTAGGCCAGCTCGTCGCGCGCGAGCTGTTCGTCGTCCACGATGAGTGCGGAAAGCGGCATGGGCTATCGGATGCTTTGAGAAAAACGTCTCAACGAGTATAAGAACGCCGGTTTGGCAGCGTCAAACGCGGCGCCGAGGGAGTTTACCGCTTGAAGCCGTTCGGTTTCAGACCACGTTCTCCAGCGCCAGCGCCATGCCCATGCCGCCGGAGACGCAGAGCGTCGCCATGCCTCGCTTCGCTTTACGGCGCAGCATCTCGTGCAACAGCGTCACCGTGATGCGCGCGCCCGTGCACCCGATGGGATGTCCCAGCGCGATGGCCCCGCCGTTCACGTTCAGTTTCTCCGGGTCGAAGTGCAGTTCGCGGTCGCAGGCCAGTACCTGCGCCGCAAAGGCTTCGTTCAGCTCGAGGAGGTCGAACGCGGCGTAATCCAGCCCGAACTTTTCCTTCATCTTGCGCAGCGCCGGCACCGGCCCGATGCCCATGAGGCGCGGATCGACGCCGGCACTGGTTGCCGCCATCACCCGTGCCAGAGGCTTGAGGTTGTGCCGCTTCACGAACGATTCGCCCGCTACCACCAATGCGGCGGCTCCATCGGTAATTCCGGACGAGTTCCCCGCGGTGATGGTGCCGGTCTTCGAGAACACCGGCGGCAGTTTGGCCATCTTCTCCAGCGTCGCGCCCAGGAAGGGATGCTCGTCGCGCGCAAAGGTCTGCGGGCCTTTCTTGCCTTCGAGCTCGACGCCAACGATCTCCGAAGCGAACCGCCCCGCCTCGATGGCCGCCTGCGCGCGCTGCTGCGACCGCAGCGCGTACTGGTCCTGTTCTTCGCGCGGAATCTTGTACTGCTCGGCCAGCACTTCGGCGGTTTCGCCCATCACCATCCTGGCCATGGGGCAGAAAAAACCGTCGCGGTACATGCCGTCCACCAGTTCCTGATGTCCCAGCCGGTAGCCCCAGCGCGCGCCATCCAGATAGTAGGGAAGGCGTGACATGGATTCCGTGCCCCCCGTGAGCACGCATTCCAGGTTTCCGGCCCTGATTTCTTCGAACGCCAGCGCCACCGACTTCATGCCGGAGGCGCAGGCCTGGTTCACGGTGAAGGCGGGAACTTCCTGCGGCAGGCCGGCCCGGATGGAGATTTGCCGCGCCACGTTCGGACCGCCGCCCGCCTGGCGGGCGTTGCCGAAGATGGTCTCGTCCACCTGATCGGCTTGGACTCCAGCGCGCTCCAGTGCCGCCCGGGCTGCGACTGCGCCCATGTCAGCCGCGGACTTGGTTGCCAGCGACCCGCCGAACTTTCCGATCGCCGTGCGCACCGCCGAGAGGAGATAGACGGATTCCACATCGCCCTCTGAAACTTCCAGTCTAGCACCGGCCCGGGGTCAGCCCGGCGGAGCGACGACCCCCGGTACAATCCGATTCTCCCCAATGGCGAACGATTTCTCAGCTTCCTGGTGGCAGCGGACGAACTTCGTCGACCGCCTCTACTTTGCCTGGTACAGCGGACTGGGGCTGATTATTTTGCTGCTGCGCCACCGCGTTTCGGCCTGGCCCGCGTTTCTGGCGGTCCACGTTGCCTGCGTGCTGGTCATCGCAGGGCTGGTGGCGGGCGCGTCCCGCTCACGCCTGTGGCGGTTCCTGCACCACTGGTACCCGCTGCTGATGTTCATTGTGTGCTTCGAAGAAGTGGCCCGCCTCTCCTTCCTGTTCGTGGATTCCTGGCAGGACCGATATCTGCTTGATCTGGAGGCCTGGCTTTTTCCCGTTCCTCCCACTGTCTGGCTGGGGCAGTTCGCCACGCCCTGGCTGACGGAGGTCCTGGAGGTGGGATATTTCTCCTACTTCCTGCTGCTGATGATCGTCGGCGGCGTGCTCTACCATCGCCGCGACATGCCGGCTTTCCGGCGCGCCATGTCCGCCAGCGTCGTGAGCTACATGCTGTGCTACCTGTTCTTCCTCGGCTTCCCCACCGAGGGCCCGGCGCACACGCTCCGTCATCTGCACACCGTACCCCTCGAGGGTGGCCCATTTCATTTCCTGGTCAACCTCATCCAGAAGCACGGAGGCGTGCACGGCAACGCCTTTCCCAGCTCGCACGTGGCCGCCGCCGTAGTCGCGTTGATTTATGCCTGGCGCTACGCTCCGCGCCTGGGCGTGGCGCTTGCGCCGCTGGTGGTGCTGCTTTGCATCGGGGCTGTGTATGACCGCTACCACTATGTTTCCGATATCGTGGGCGGCATCCTGATCGCATTGCTGGCGGAGGCGTCATTGCGATGCTGCTGCGGCGGCAGGGGTGGCGGCGGCTCATCTTGAATTGAGTGATTGGGCGATTTGGTAGTGTGCAAATTGTTTGGCGCGTTGCCGGTGGTGCGCAATTTCCCAATCGCCAAATTTCCCAATTACTCAATCGCCCAGGGCATCCTCTACACTCATCCTGATGGAGATCATCTTCGGCATCCATGCCGTGACTGAGGCCCTGAAGGCCCGCGGCCGCGCATTCGAGTACGTCGCGGTCTCCGGGCGCAACGATGCTCGCGTCGAGAAGCTGATTGCGGAATGCCGTGCGCTGCAGGTCCCGGTGCGCTTCCTGCCGCGCCACCAGCTTGACCGCATGACGCACGGCGGCGCGCACCAGGGCGTGGTGGCGGTGGCGGCGGCGCGGCGCTATGACGCCCCGGAGGCCATCCTGGCCCATCGCCGCGGACATCACGCTTTCGTCCTGGTGCTCGACGGCATCGAAGACCCGCACAACCTGGGTGCCATCCTACGTACGGCTGATGCCGCCGGCGCCGACGGCGTCCTCATTCCCGAGCGCCGTGCCGTGGGGGTTACCGCCACGGTGGCCAAGGTTTCCGCCGGCGCCAGCGAGCACCTGCCCATCGCGCGCGTCACCAACCTGGGCCGTGCGCTCGAGGAATTAAAGGCACGCAATGTGTGGATCGTCGGCCTCGACGAGCGCGCCCCACAGTCCTACGAATCGCTCGACTACAACATGGACTGCGCGCTGGTGCTCGGCGCCGAAGGCAAGGGCATGCACGAGCAGATCCGCCGCCGCTGTGACTTCCTGGTCTCCATTCCCATGCTGGGCAAGGTGCCCTCGCTGAATGTCTCCGTCGCCGCTGCCGTGGTCATGTACGAACTCGTCCGCCAACGCCGGCTCAACCAACCGGAGGTGTCATCCTGAGCGAGGCGCTACTGCTTTTCGCCGAGCGAAGGATCTGGGCGCGCCGATTCGCGCCGGTGCGCGAAAGGCGCCCGTCCTTACTTGCCTTCTGTTTGCTGTGCTCTCTCGCGACTCCATCTTCCGCCCTCGACCGCGCCGCCTTCACCATCACCGCCTGGGACTTGAAGCTCCGCATCACGCCGGCGCAGGAAGCGCTCTCCGCCAACGGAACCGTGACGCTGCGCAACGACAGCCCGTCGTCGCAGCGCGTGGTCGCGCTCCAGGTCTCTTCTTCGCTCGGGTGGACCTCGGTCACGGCGGAAGGAAAGCCGCTGCCGATGGTCGGGCAGCCCTACGTCTCCGACCTCGACCACACCGGGTCGCTTTCGGAGGTCCTGGTCACGCTGCCGCAGGAGGTGGCGCCGGGGAACAGCGTCACGCTGGAGGTCGCCTACGAAGGCACGGTGGTGCTCGATGCCGCACGGCTCACACGCGCGGGCGCGCCTGAAGCGGATGCCAAACGCAACGACTGGGATCGCATCAGCGCTACCTTTACCTGCCTACGGGGCGTCGGCTACGTCGCCTGGTATCCCGTGACCCTCGAGAGCATTTCGCTGAGCGACCCGACGGAGTTCTTCGACTCGCTCGACGCCTGGAAGGCGCGCCACGCCGCGTCCGTCCTGCGCCTGACGGTGACGCTCGACGTTCCTTCCTACTATGCCTGGCAGGTGGTGACCAACGGCCGCGCCGTCGGCGGAAATCCCGCGGCGCGCAGCTTCGACTTCGTGTTCGAGCCCGTGGGCCTTTCGCCGCCCACCCTGGCCGCCGGCGACTTCCGCGCGCTGCTGCAGTCCGTGATTCGTGTCTATCACTTCCCCGGACACGAAACTCTCGCGCAGCAGTATGTGGATGCCGCCCAGGCCTTGCAGCCGCTGGCCTTCGAGTGGTTCGGCCAGCCGCGCCGCCGCTTCGAGATGGTTGAGCTGGCCGAGGTTGCTGCCGAGTCCTCCACCCGCGTGCAGCCGCCCACTCCGCTCGACGTGGTTCCGTGGGAGAGCGGCTCAGTGCTGTTCACGCCGCTCAAGCCGCTCTCCCGCGAGTCCCTCGAAGTCACCCTGATGCACCCGCTGGCGCACGCCGCCCTGGATTCTCCCCGGCCGTGGATCCGCGAAGGGGCTGCGCACTTCGCCCAGGCGCTGGCCCGCGAGCAGCAAGCACGACGCTCCGCGGCGCTCGAATACCTGGAACGGCAGCTCCCCCTGCTGGTGGAAATGGAGAACGCCCTGGCCCGGCTTCCGCCTGAAGCTCCTCGTCCCTCGCTCATCACCACCAGCGACGAGATCTTCTACCGCGCCAAAGCCGCGTACGTGTTCTGGATGCTGCGGGAGATGCTCGGCGACGCCCCTCTGCAGCGCGCTCTGCATGCCTATCGCGCCGAGGACGACCGCACGCCGGCTTACTTCCAGCAGTTGCTCGAAAAAGAAAGCGGACGGAGTCTGGAGTGGTTCTTCGACGACTGGGTCTATCGCGACCGCGGCCTCCCCGACTTCCGCGTGGTCTCGACTTACCCGCGTCCCATCGTCGGCGGCGGATACTCCGTGACGGTCACGGTGGAGAACCTGGGCGGCGCGGCGGCGGAAGTCTCGGTCACACTGCGCGCCGAGGGCGGCGAGGCCACCCAGCGCCTGCGCGTCCCCGCGCGGGACAAGGCCAGCATCCGCATCACCGTGCCCACCAAGCCGCGCGACGTGCTGGTGAACGACTCCAGCGTCCCCGAATCCGACCGCACCAACAACCTGGCTGCCATTGCGCTACCATAGCCGCTTTCCCAGAACTGAGAACTGAGGACCGAGAACTCGCCCATGCCCTACATCCAGTTCCTCGGCGCAGCCGGCACGGTCACCGGTTCCAAGCACCTTATCAACACCGCCGACCGCGGCGGCAAGCGCGGCTTCCAGGTGCTGATCGACTGCGGCCTGTTTCAAGGACACAAGCAGTGGCGCGAGCGCAATTGGCAGGACACGCCCATCCCCGCGCGCCTCATCGACGCCGTCATTCTCACCCACGCCCACATGGATCACGCCGGATGGGTGCCGCGCCTTATCCAGGAAGGTTTTCGCGGACCTATCTTCGCCACGCCGCCCACCGTGGACTTGTGCGGCGTGCTGCTGCCGGACTCCGGCCATCTGCAGGAGGAGGAGGCCGAATACGCGAACAAGAAGAAGACCTCGAAGCACTCGCCTGCTCTGCCGCTCTACACCGAGCAGCAGGCGCTGGACAGCCTGGCGTATCTCAAGCAGGTGGACTTCGGCGAAGAGCGCCGGCTCTCACCCGATGTCAGTTTCCGCTACCTGCACGCCGCGCACATCCTGGGCTCGGCCATGGTGGAGGTAAAGCTGGAAACGCCCGGCGGCCGGCGCACGCTGCTGTTCAGCGGCGACGTCGGCCGCGTACGCGACACGCACATCGCACCCGGCAAGGTCATCTCTACCGGCCCCGACGACATCGAGCGCGCCGACGTGCTGGTCATCGAATCCACCTACGGCAACCGCCGCCATCCCACCACCGACCCGCGCCCGGAGCTGGCGCGCCTCGTCCAGGATGTCGCCCGGCGCGGCGGCAGCGTGGTGGTTCCCGCATTCGCCGTCGAGCGCACGCAGAAATTCCTTTTCCTGCTCAAGGACATGATGGAGTCGGGCGAAATCCCGCGCCTGCCCGTCTTCGCCGACAGCCCTATGGCCATCCAGGCCATGAAAATCTTCGTCGAGCATCAGCAGGAATTCACCGAGCCGACGCGGCGGCTCATCGACCGCTACGGCTCGCCGCTCGTCTGGGAGGGCTTCACGTTCGCTTCTACGCCCGAAGAATCCAAGCGCATCAACAAGCTGCGGTATCCGGTGATCGTCGTCTCCTCCAGCGGCATGGTCACGGGCGGCCGCGTGCTTCATCACCTGGCGCTGCGGCTACCCGACCCGCGGAACCTGGTGCTGTTCGTCGGCTTCCAGGCGCCGGGCACGCGCGGCGCCACCATCAAGAGCGGCGCGGCGACGGTGCGCATCTTCGGGGAAGAAGTCCCTATCCGCGCCCAGGTGGCGGCGCTCGAGCAGTTCAGCGACCACGCCGACACGCCGGAGATGCTCGAGTGGCTCTCCAGCCTGAAGCGCCCGCCCGGCGTCACCTACCTGGTGCACGGCGAGCCCGACGCTTCCGCCGCCATGCGGGACGCCATCACGACCGCGCTCAAGTGGCGCGTCGAAATCGCCGAGTGGATGCAGAAGGTGGAAGTGAGTTAGTGCACGGTTCTCACTCAATTGCGAACACAGCCCGAACAGTTGCCTTCCTGCTCACCTTCTCGGGGAAAAGTCTGAGCGCAACCTTTGAAGCGAAAGCGTAGGCCCTATCCCTCCGAAGCCAGAACTGTTGGACGAATCGATCCTCCTCAGTGTTGCTTGCGTACACCAGTTCACCTAGTTTCGCTCCGAGCTCTCGAGCCATCTTCTCCGCGAGCCCTCTAGCCTTGGCGAGTGCCTTGCCATTTGCTTCGGCCTCCAGGCCAGCGGGATCCGTCACGCCCCACTCGATTTCATCGATTTCGTTAGCTCCCGCCTGAACGGCTCCCTCGAGCACGGCCTGTGCCTCCGGCGCAAGCACTTTCACAGTCCACCCTTGGCGTGCTTGGTAACGGACTGCCGTACGCGCGCCTGCGGGACGCTCGTCTTCTGGAACGAGTGCAAGCTTGATAGAGCTGGTTTCGATATCTGCCACAGGCACAGCGGCACTCTGAAGGGCACCCAGAACTCTGGCAGAAATCCTTACGTTCTCGTTGTACGCCTCATCGCTCGTCGCTGCATAGTTGAGAACCGCAAACTTCAGACGTGCTGCCTCGGCGTCAACCGTTAACGTTTCATCTACCGTTACTGCAATCGTCTTGTTGGTCCGATTCACCTCGATGTTCTGTCCCCAAAGCTGCCCACTAAGCAAACACGTAACCAGGATCCCCAGAGCCCGTCGCGTGCACATAGCTTTCTCCTTTCGAGTCTAGGTGTTTGTGAACCTCACCAACTCCTCGAGCTTCCGCCTCGCTCTTCCCGAATCGACCGCCTCCGCCGCCAGTGGCAGTCCCTCACGAATCGTAGCAGCGCGCTCCGCGACCATCAGCGTCGCCGCCGCGTTCAGCAGCACCACGTCTCGCCGCGGCGATTTCTCTCCGCTTAGAACCTCGCGGATGATGCGCGCGTTGTCCGCCGCATCCCCACCGCTGATCTCGGCAAGCGAAGCCCGCTGCAGCCCGAACTCCTCCGGCGTGACTTCGTACCTCTGCACCTGGCCGCGCGCAACTTCGGCCACCTGCGTCGGCCCGGTGATGGTGATTTCGTCCAGGCCGTCGCTCCCGTGTACCACCAGCCCGCGGCGCAAACCGAGCATGGCCAGCGCCTCAGCCAGTTTTTCCACCAGCGCATCGGAATAGACGCCGACCACCTGCACTTCGGCGCCCGCCGGGTTGGTCAGCGGCCCCAGCAGGTTGAAGACGGTACGCATGCGTAGTTCGCGCCGCACCGGCTGTACGTGCTTCATGGCCGTGTGTAATGCGGGTGCATAGAGGAACGCGATGCCCACCTCCTCCAGGCAGGCTGCCAGACGCTCCGGCGGCAGCTCCAGCTTCACGCCCAGCGCTTCCATCACGTCCGCCGAGCCGCATCGCGAACTGATGCTGCGGTTGCCGTGCTTGGCCACCCGCACCCCGGCGCCCGCCGCCACCAGTGCCGCGGCGGTGGAGATGTTGAACGTGCCGGTGGCATCGCCGCCCGTGCCGCATGTATCCACCAGCGGCATGCGGTCAGGGAGCCTGGAGGCCAGCGCCCCCGCGATGGTATCGCCCCAATCGGCGCCGATAGGCTCGGCGATCCGCCGGCGGGCTCGCGTCGCCACCTCCAGCGGCGTGGCCGCCGCGCGCATGGCCTCGGCGAAGCCCACGAGTTCCTCGACTGTCTCGCCCTTCTCGTTCAGCCCTACCAGCAGCGCCCTGATCTGATCGTGCGTGGCCGTGCCCGCCAGCACTTCCGCCATCAGCGCGCGCGCTTCGCCTCTCGAGACAGACTCGCGCCGGCCGATCCGCTCCAGGGCCTCGACGATCATGGGCGGCCACGTTAACGCAACCGCTGCCACGCCTTCAAATTTCGTGTACCCTCTTGTCGATTCCTTCCGCCATGGCGGCTTCCGGCAGCCCCTCGAAAACCCGCGCTCGCTTTGTTCGCGACGCCTGGCTCGCGGCCGCCGCGGTTGCCGCGCTGATCCTGACGCTCGCCTACGCCGGAGCATTCGACCGCCTGGAAGCCATCACCTACGACCTGCGTGTTCGTTCCGCCGCCGATCCCGCGCGCGCCGATCCCTCCATCGTCATCATCGACGTGGATAACGCCAGCTTCGACGCCCTCACCGAGCAGCTCGGCCGCTGGCCCTGGACCCGCCGCGTCTGGACCACCACCCTTCGCTACGTCTCCAAGGGCAAGCCTCGCGTCGTCGCCTTCGACATCATCTTCGCCGGGGCGACCGAGAATCAGCCCGAGATTGACGCGCAACTCGCCGCAGCCATCGAAGCCGCGGCCAACGTCGTGACGTCATTCAACTTCAGCCGGGCTTCCGTGGATCGCTCGGACCAGGAAGCCGAAGCCCGCAAGCTCAAAGTGCTGGAGCGCGAAGCGCGTCCAGCAGGCGAAGGCTACTTGCTGGATCGCGCCCAATACACCGCCAACGTGCCGCTGGAAGAGATCGGCGCTGCTGCCGCAGGTCTGGGCTGCATCAACTCCGTGCCGGACGCCGACGCCACCCTCCGACGTACGCCGCCCGCCTTTCGCTTCGGCGAGCGCACGTATCCTTCTTTTGCTCTCCGCACGGCGGAGCTGGCCGCTGGCGGCGCGACCCTGCCCCAAGTTCCGCTGGACGGGCAGGGCAACTTGCTGCTCCTCTGGCATGGGCCCGCCGCCGATCCCGACGGCAAAGGCCCGGCGCGCGCCGCCTATCGGCGCATTCCCATCTGGCAGATCGTCTGCTCCATCTACCCGGACCAGTGTCCTCCGGAGGTAGAGAGGTTTTCGTCCGACTTCTTCAACAACAAGATTGTGATCGTCGGGGCCAGCGCCGCCGGTTCCTATGACGTGCGTCCGACGCCCTTCGCCGAGCAGGACCCCGGATTCTTCGTGCACGCTACGGCCATCGATAACCTGCTGCGCGGCGACGGAATCCGTTTGTCCCCGCGATGGTTGCTGCCCCTCGCTGTGGCCCTGCTGGTCGCCGTTGGCACCATGCTCTCCATCCGCATTGCGTCGGGTCTTTGGGGTGCGGCAGCGGCGGTCGGCGTCCTCGCCCTGTGGACCCTGGCCGCCTGGCTGGCTTTCAGCCGCGGGCACCTGTGGCTTCCGCTCATCGCGCCCGTCGCGGCTCTCGCGCTTTCCTACATTTCCGCCTCGACCATCCGCTACGCCACCGTGGGGCGCGAACTGCGCCGCACTCGCGGCACGCTCGACCGCTACATCTCCCCCCAGCTCGTCGACTACGTGCTCGAGAACCTCGAGACGGTGCAACTCGGCGGCCAGAAGCGCGAGCTCACCATCCTGTTCTCCGACGTGCGCAACTTCACCACGCTGACCGAAAAGTCCGATCCCACCGAGCTCATCACCCTGCTGAACGAATACCTGGAGGCCATGACCGAGATCATCTTCAAGCACGACGGCGTGGTGGATAAGTTCATCGGCGACGGCATCATGGCCTACTGGGGCGCGTTCACGCCCGGCAAGAACCATGCGCTGCTGGCGTCCCGCGCGTCTCTCGAGATGCTGGAGCGCTTGGAAGAACTCAACCGCAACTGGGCTGCCCAGGGGCGCAACTCCATCGCCATCGGCATCGGCCTGAACACGGGCGAGGTGGTTTTTGGTAACGTTGGCAGCGGCCGCAAGGTAGAATTCACCGTCATCGGCGACCCGGTGAACCTGGCCGCGCGCCTCGAAGGACAGAACAAGGATTTCGGGACTTCGATTATCATCTCCGAGTTCACGCGCGAGCGCCTGGGCGACCTGGCGCGCGTGCGGCCCCTGGGCGGCGTGAAGGTCAAGGGCAAGACCGTCGAGACGCAGATTTACGAGCTGCAGGGTCTCGCCCCGGAGGCCGCCGCCGCCGACTAGGAAGGTGGGCCAGCGGAAAGCTTCAGAGGACAAACGCGAACCATGTCCAACCGCTCCACATACCTGATTGCAACCCTCGCCGTCCTTTGTCTGCTGGCGTATGCCGCCGCTCTGCCCATGCCCCAAGGCAAGGGACAAGCCAAAGGCCAGTCGCAGAAGCCCGGCCAGCAGGAAAAGGGCAAGCCGGAGGAAGGCAAGGGAAAAGAGGGCACCGAGAGCAAGGAAGAAGAGCCGCTCTTCAAGGGAAAGCTCGGCCTCAAGTCCTCCAGCCAGACCAAGGACCAGGCCACCCTGGGCTTCAACGGCATCGATCCCAACGGGCAGGTGAACAAAGAGATGATGGCGGCCGCTCCCAGCGGGGAAGACGTCCGCAAGGCCAAGCAGCTCTCCACTTACTCGGTCGATACCGGTGAGCTCGACTACTTCCGCGAAGAAGGCCAGCTCAAGCCTCCGCCCGGCAAGCAGGGTCGGAACCGCCCGCGCGGCGAGGAGGTCATCGCATCGCGGCAGGACGCCGCCACACAAGAGGAGAAGAGGCCATGACGCGCCGGCTCAACCGCGCATTCTGCGTACTGCTCCTGCTGAACGCCTGCCTGCCCGCGCTCGCGCAATTTCCGCGCATTCCGAGCGGCGTCACTAAGGCCACGGAGAGGGCCAGGAAGGCGCAGGACATCAATCAACCCTGGACCATGGAACAGGAGATCGCCTTCGGCGAAGCCACCGCCGCCAAAGTCATCAACGTCTTCGGGCTCTACGAGAACGAGGAAATGGTGAAGTACGTCAACCTGGTGGGCAACACCGTGGCGCGTAACGCGCCCCGCCGCATGACCTACCACTTTGCCGTCCTCGATCGCGACATCCTCAGCGCCTTCGCCCTGCCCGGCGGCTTCGTCTTCATCACCCGCGGCGCCCTGGCCAACATGAAAAGCGAAGCCGAGCTCGCCGGAGTCCTCGCCCACGAAGTCGCGCACGTCGACGGCCGCCATCTCGAAAAGCAGATTCGCGCCAAGAAGACTACGCAGTGGCTCACGCAGGAAGGTACCGCGTTCATCCCCGGTCCTTCCGAGCTGCGCCAGCTCGCGCAGGAGATGTTCACCGAAGTGGTCACCACGCGCTACTCGCAGGACAAGGAAGACGAAGCCGACCGCAAGGGTACGCAGCTCGCCGCCTTGGCCGGCTACCGTCCAAGCGGTCTGCGGGATTTCCTGGTGGTGCTGGCCGCCGCACAGCAGAACCCGGCCAACCAGCAGCGCCTCGGTCTCTGGGGTGGCTCCACCCATCCGCCCTTCGCTGAACGCATCGCGCGCCTGGAGAGGATCCTGCCCGAATTCGGCGACACCGGCCAGACGCTCGAAGAGCGCTTCACGGCCAACGTCAACTTCGGAGGAACGACGCCACCGGGTGGAAACTAAGACGTCTTGACTCAGCCAGCGCGACTCCCGATACCACGTTCTCTTTTCTTTTCTGCAGCGGCGCCACCAGATCCTCCACGCTGCTTGCGAATTCCGACCACACACGCGCCATTTCCGCAGCCCGCTTTCTGCCCAAGGGGGTAAGCCGGTAATACTTCCGCGGGTGTCCCGCTTCGGCCTCCACCCATTCGGAATCGAGCAGTCCTTCCGCCTTAAGCCGGCTGAGCAGGGGATACACGGTGCCTTCGGCCACCACCAGGCCCGAACCGTTTTCCAGACGCCTTAGAATCTCCAAACCGTAAAGCTTGCCGCCCCACAGACTGGCCAGGATGGCCAGTTCCAGGCACCCCTTGCGCAGTTGCACCTCCCACTTCCCGGTTGCATCGGTCCGGGCACGCTCGGCAGCCGCCATGGAGATACTATGTAATACGATGTATATGGTTGTCCAGTGTTACATGTGCCACAAGGATTGGTGGACGGTGCCCCCACGTTCGCGCCCCGCTTCTGGGCGCGTACGTGGGTACACGTCCTCGAGAGGCGCCCTTGCGGCTCCCGTTGTCGCCGCCGGGTAGGTGACGCGTTTGCCCATTCCCGCGCGTCCCTTTACAATCACTGTTTTCGCGCAGGCCGCCGCGTGCCGTCTGTGCGCGCGTTCCACCGATCGCATCCATGAAAATCCACGAGTACCAGGGCAAGGCGATCCTCGCGAAGCACGGCGTGGCCGTGCCACGCGGCGAGGTCGCCGTCACCCAGGATGAAGCCTTCGTCGCCGCCAAGAACCTGATGGCAACCGGCGCCGAGGCGGTCGTGGTCAAGGCGCAGATCCACGCCGGCGGCCGCGGCAAGGGCGGCGGCGTCAAGGTGGCCCGTTCTCCGGAAGAAGCCGCGGAGGTCGCGGGCCGCATCCTCGGCATGCGGCTCATCACGCATCAGACCGGGCCCGAGGGCCGCATCGTCAAGCGTCTGCTCATCGAAGAGACCTTGCCCATCGAACGCGAACTCTATCTTGGCATTGTGATTGACCGCGCGGCGGCGCGGCCCGTGTTCATGGCTTCCGCTTCCGGCGGCATGGAGATCGAGCAGGTGGCGGCGGAGAATCCCGCGGCGATTCTCAAAGAGCACATCGACACCGGCATGGGATTGCAGCCGTTCCAGGCGCGGCGACTCGCTTTCGGCCTCGGGCTCAAGCCGGAGCAGCTCCATGACGCCGTGCGCTTCCTCACCGGCTTGTGGCGCGCCTTCGAGGCCACCGACGCTTCGCTGGCGGAGATCAATCCGTTCGTGGTCACGAAAGACGGCCGCCTCCTCGCGCTCGACGCCAAGTTCAACTTCGACGACAACGCCCTGTTCCGCCACAAGGACCTGAAGGAACTGCGCGACACCGACGAGGAAGACCCGCTCGAAGTCGAAGCCTCGAAGTACGGCCTGAACTACATCAAGCTCGACGGCAACGTCGGCTGCATGGTGAACGGCGCAGGCCTCGCCATGGCCACCATGGACATCATCAAGTACGCCGGCGGCGCTCCCGCCAATTTCCTCGACGTGGGCGGCGGCGCCAACGCCGAGCAGGTCACCCACGCCTTCGAGATCCTGCTGAGCGACAAGAACGTGCGCGCCGTGCTCATCAATATTTTCGGCGGCATCCTGCGCGTGGATACCCTGGCCACCGGCGTCGTCGAAGCCGCCAAGAAAACCAGGATTGCGCTGCCGGTAGTGCTGCGCCTCGAAGGCACCAACGTCGAAGAAGGCCGCAAGATCCTGCAGCAGTCCGGCCTGAACTTCATCGTCGCCGAAACCATGAAAGATGCCGCGGAGAAAGTCGTTGCGGCCGCACGAGCGTAGGGTATGGATTTTTCGGAGAGCGGAAAGCGGATAGCAGAGAGCGCATGAGCATTCTCGTCGACAAGTCGACGCGCCTGATCGTGCAGGGCCTCACCGGCCGCGAAGGCACGTTCCACGCCAAGGCCTGCGCCGCCTACGGCACGCAGGTGGTCGGCGGCGTGACGCCCGGCAAGGGCGGCACCACGCACGAGGGCTGGCCGGTGTTCAACACCGTGGCCGAGGCGGTGGAGAAGACCGGGGCGAACGTCAGCGTCATCTTCGTGCCGCCCCCGTTCGCTGCCGATGCCATCATGGAAGCGGCCGACGCCGGCCTGCCGCTCATCGTCTGCATCACCGAGGGCATCCCCACGCTCGACATGGTGCGCGCCTGGGACTTCCTCAAGACGCGGCGCTCACGGCTCATCGGGCCCAACTGCCCCGGCATCATCTCGCCCGGCAAATGCAAGATCGGCATCATGCCGGGACACATCCACCGCGAAGGCTCGGTCGGCATCGTGTCGCGCTCCGGCACGCTGACCTATGAGGCCGTGCATCAGCTCACGCTGCGCGGCATCGGGCAGTCCACCGCCATCGGCATCGGCGGCGATCCCATCATCGGCACCAACTTCGTGGACGCCCTACGCCTGTTCAACGAAGACCCGCAGACGGAGGCCATGGTGATGATCGGCGAGATCGGCGGCAACGCCGAGGAGCAGGCCGCCGAGTTCATCCGCCGGGAAGTGAAGAAGCCGGTGGTGTCGTTCGTCGCCGGGCAGACGGCGCCGCCCGGCCGCCGCATGGGGCACGCCGGCGCCATCATCTCCGGCGGCCACGGCACGGCGGCGGAGAAGATGAAGGCGCTGGAGGCGGCGGGCATCCGCGTGGCCCGCTCCCCCGCCGACATCGGCCAGGCGGTGGCGGAAGCGGTGGGCGCCGGGGCGCGCCGCTAGTTGCACATTGTTCCACGTAGAACATTTTCTATATCTTTTAGATTTAGCCTCGTGACTTCAAGGAGTTAGCGACCGCATGAAGACGCTGGAACGCACGCTTTCCATCATCAAGCCCGACGCCGTAGGGAAAAACGCGGTGGGCGACATTCTGGGCACGCTCGAGGCCCGGGGCTTCCGCATCATCGGCATGAAGATGATTGAAATCACCAAGGAGCAGGCCGAGGGCTTCTACGCGGTGCACGCGGGCAAGCCCTTCTACGATTCGCTGACCCGGTTCATGTCCAGCGGGCCCATCGTGGTGCTGGCGCTGGAGAAGGAGAACGCCATCGCCGACCTGCGCGAGATCATGGGCGCTACCAACCCGGCCCACGCCAAGGAAGGCACCATCCGCAAGAAATGGGCGGCGAACATCGAGCACAACGCCATCCACGGCTCCGACGCCGAGGACACGGCCCGCTTCGAGCTGAGCTACTTCTTCGCGGGATACGAGCTGGCGCGATAGTTCTTTCGCCGCGGATCAACGCGGACGGACGCGGATCATTCGAGAGGTAAGTCACCATGCCGCACGTTGAGATCACTTTCCTGAAGGGCCGCACGCTCGAGCAAAAGCGCAAGTTAGTGGCGCGCGTGACCGATGCGCTGGTGGAAGAGGCGGGCGCGGCGCGCGAGGCGGTGTCGGTGGCGATCGTCGAAGTGGAGAAGGAAGATTTTGCGCGTGGTGGCGTGCTGATCGCGGACCGCAAGTAGATTCATAACAAAGCTCGCCACCCTTCGGCTTCACTCAGGGCAGGCTTCAGGCACGAAGGGCGCACCAAGGAGCGTCTAGAGCGGCGAATAGAGGTTGGCTTCCGTGCGGTCGGCGAGCTTGGGCAGTTCGCCGCGGGCAATCTCGAGAAAATGCCGGGTGGTGCGATGGGCCTCGAGTGCGGCGTCGTCCTTATATTGTTCGTAGACCAGGAAGCGGGCGGGGTCATCGCGGTGGCGCTGCGCGACATAGAGCAGGCAGCCGGGTTCCTTGCGTGACTCTTCCTGCAGGGCGCGGAACAGCCGCGCGACCTCTTCCTCTTTGCCGGGTTTGGCGGTCCAGGCGACGACCAGGATGACCATGGGTTCCTATGCGCGCCGGGCGGTCTTCGGCGCGCCGCCGGGCGTTTCCAGGAAGCCTTCAGCGAAGATGGTCTGCTCGCGCTCGGGGCCGGTGGAGACCATGCCGAGGCGCGCCCCGCTTTCTTTCTCCAGGAATTCCAGGTAGGCGCGGGCCTGAGCCGGGAGCTTTTCCATACTGCGCGCACCCGAGGTCGGCTTCTGCCATCCGGGAAGCGTTTTGTACACGCACTCGATCTTTTCGAAGCCCGCGGCTTGGGAAGGCACTTCCGCGGTCTTCTTGCCATTGATCTTGTAGCCGACGCACACGGGGATCTCCGCCAGGTCGTCCAGCACATCGAGCTTGGTGACGACCAGCGATTCGATTCCGTTGATCATGACGGCGTAGCGCAGCAGCGGCAGGTCGATCCAGCCGCAGCGGCGGGGACGGCCGGTGACGGCGCCGTATTCGTTGCCGCGGCTGCGCAGACGGTCGCCGGCCTCGCCCGCGAGTTCGGTAGGAAAGGGGCCGCCGCCCACGCGCGTGCAGTAGGCCTTGGTCACGCCGATGACGGTGGAGATGGCGGTGGGCGCGACCCCGGTGCCGATGACCGCGCCGCCCGAGGTGGCGCTCGACGAAGTGACGAACGGATAGGTGCCGTGGTCGATATCGAGCATGGTGCCTTGCGCGCCCTCGAAGAGCACGGCCTTGCCGTCGCGGATGGCGGTGTTCAGCAGCATGGTGGTATCGGCGACGAAGGGCGCGATCTGCTGCGCGGCGGCGGCGTACTCGGCATACATCTTGTCGGGATCGAGCGGCTCGGAGTTGAAGAGCGCATGCGCGATCATGTTCTTTTCCTGGCATGCGTTCTCGATGTGCGTCTTGAGCAGGGCGGAGTCGAGCAGGTCGGCGACGCGCAGGCCGCGACGGCCCGCCTTGTCCTCATACGACGGCCCGATGCCGCGCGAGGTGGTGCCGATCTTCACGCGCCCGGGAGCGTTCTCCGAAGCCAGCTCCATCATGCGGTGGTAGGGCAGGATGACGTGCGCGCGGCTGGAGACGAACAGGTTGCCGTCCACCTGGACGCCGGCCTCGCGCAGCGCGGCCACTTCGCGCAGAAACGCGATGGGATCGAGCACCACGCCGTTGCCGATGACGCCCTTGCAGCCGGGCCGCAGTATGCCGCAGGGCACCAGTTGCAGGATGAACTTCCTGCCGCGGATGAGGACGGTGTGGCCAGCATTGTGGCCTCCGGCGTAACGGGCCACGACGTCGAAGCGCTCGGAGAGCACGTCGACGATCTTGCCTTTACCCTCATCGCCCCACTGGGCGCCGACGATGACCGCGGTTCTTCCTCTGCTCATAACGCGAGTTGCCAGTCGGAATCCGCACACATCTTGCCCGTCAGGTCGAGCGGAATCTTGGGATGCAAGGGGAAAGACGGGAACGTCGTGTGCCGAGGAATGATAAACCATGGGCCTGTGAGCGGCCAAGAGAATCCGAGGGATTTTCGGATTGTCGAATTTACGAATTGAAAGCGCCCAGTGAACGTGGGCCTGGTGGGACGATTCCCAGCGGCTTACGTTCGCGCGGGCAAGGTGCCCGCGCGGACAGCCGGCGAGCCGCCGGCGCTACGTAGGGCGAGCACATGAGAGAATCGATGACTGACGCGTGAGCGGCGAGTGGCGAGTTGTGCGTACTGGCAACCAGCAACTGACCACTGGCCACTGACAACTGACCACTGTTCTTCCATGCCTGAGCTTCCGGAAGTCGAGACCATTGCGCGCGGGCTGGCGCAGCGCGTGACCGGCGACGCCATCGAATCGGTGTGGCTCGGCGAAAAGCCGGAACCGTTGAAATCACCGGCCCGGCGGATTGTGGAGACGTTGCGCGACGCGCGCATCGCGGGCGTGCGGCGGGTGGGGAAGCACATTGTCTTCGAGCTACGCCGGCAGGAAACCAGCCCTCAGTCGTCAGCCCTCGGTCGCAAGCAAGGGCAACGTCAAAGGCGAGAGCAAGAGCCAAGGCAAAGGGAAACGTCGCATAAGCAGTTCATCGTGCATCTGGGGATGACCGGCAAGCTGCTGGTGGTGCCGGCGGAGGCCGAAGTGGAGCGGCACACGCACGCCATCGTGCGGCTGGTCTCGGGGCGCGAGTTGCGCTTCGTAGATCCGCGGCGGTTCGGGCGGCTGGCGGTGGCGGAACGCTTCGACGGGACGGGCGTCGAGCCGCTGGACATCGGCTTCGAGCTGTTCGCCGGACTGTTCCGCGGGCGGCGCACGCCCATCAAGAACGCGCTCCTGAATCAGAAACTGCTGCGGGGCGTGGGCAACATCTACGCCGACGAGTCGCTGTTCCGCGCCGGGCTGCGCCCGCGGAGGCGGGCGGCGCGGCTCACGCGCGACGACCTGCGGCGGCTGTACGAGGCGCTGCAGCAGGTGCTGAACGAGGCCATTGCAGCCGGGGGCTCGTCCATCTCCGACTACGTGGACTCGGAGGGCGATCCCGGTTCGTTCCAGTTCGAGCACCGCGTCTACGGGCGTGAGGGCGAACCGTGCTTCGTGTGCACGACGCCGATCAAGCGGGTGGTGCTGGCGGGGAGAAGCGCGCATTATTGCCCGGAATGCCAGAGGTGATTGTCGGATTTACGAATTGTCGCATTGTCGAATCGATAAGACCGTTCCCGCCAATCGAGGAATTACTTTTCAGGCCTTAAAGAGGTGTTGGAGAACTGGTATGCCGCCCCTACGAGGCTCGTTCATCTTCCACTCTCTCCCCAGCACTTCTGTGCTGGGCTAACGAATGCCGCCCTTGCGGGCTGGAAAATGACAGCTTTGGGCCACCTCGAAAGCCCGAAGGTTTTCTCACGCACGCTCTTGAGGCGATGGTCAATTCGGCAATTCGGCAATTCCGCAATTCCACAATTCTCTCCCGTCATCGTGGTAGTCTCCTTCGTCACATGTCTTCCTTCGCCATCGGCGTGGATTTGGGCGGGACGAACCTGCGCATTGCCGCGGTGTCCGAAGACGGCCGTGTGCTGGAGAAGATGGCGACCGGCACGGAGGTGGCGCGCGGTCGCGATTCGGTGCTCGACGAGATGTGCGGCGCCATCAGCCGGCTGACGGCGGAGGTCGGCAGCGGGAAGAGGCTGGTTGGGATCGGCATCGGGGTGCCTGGCATCATCGATCTGGAGACCGGCATGTTGTACGAGTCGCCGAATCTGCCGGGCTGGCACGACTACCCGGTGCGCGACGAGATCGAACGGCGCCTGACGACGCGCGTGGTGCTGGAGAACGACGCCAACTGCGCCGCGCTGGGTGAAGCCTGGATGGGCGCCGCCCGCGGCTTCCCCGACATGTGCATGATCACGCTGGGCACCGGCGTAGGCGGCGGGATCGTGCTGGGCGGTCGCATCTGGCACGGCATGACGGGCATGGCCGGCGAACTGGGCCACATCACGGTGGTGCCGGACGGTGTCCCCTGCGGTTGCGGCAACCGCGGCTGCATCGAGCAGTATGCCTCGGCCAGCGCCGTGGAGCGCATGGCACGGGAAGTGCTCGGAGAGGCGCGCGGCAAAACCGGGAAGGCGCAGCGGACCGCCCGGGCGGTGTTCGAGCAGGCACAGCACGGAGACAAGCAGGCACAGGGGATTTTCGACACCGTAGGCCGCATGCTGGGCGTGCTGATCGGGGACCTGGTGAACGCGCTCAACCTGCCCATGTACGTGATCGGCGGCGGCGTGGCGGGCGCATGGGAAGCTTTCTCGCCCGCGATGTTCGAGGAAGTGAAGAAGCGTTCATTCGTGTATGCGGCAACGGCGCCGGAGGGCGGGAAAACGCGGCGGCGGACCGAGATCCGCCGGGCGGAGTTGGGGAGCGACGCCGGATTGATCGGAGCGGCGCGTTTGCCGATGCTTCCGGCGGAATACGAGCAGCATATGCAGGGGAGGTAAACCCGTTCAACGCAGAGACCGGGGAGGGATGCTTCGCCTGTGCCGTGCCTACGGCACTCGGGTGCTGGGTTGCCTCTTACCCGGCACTTACGTGCTGGGCTATCGAGTTGCCGTCGCTTCGCGACTGGAGCCGGGGAAGCTCGCAATTTCAGTGCCAGGAACAAGAGGGAAGGTCCCTTGGGCCCGCTCGGTCCGCGTCGCTCCCGCGCGGGCCCTGGGGATGACAATTCATTGGGGGCCGCCCCATGGCGCGGCTGAAGCCGCGCCCTTTCAAAGCAGGATGCAACAGAGCCAGACGGCTTCTAGAAGCTAGAAGCTGTAATTTTCCTCCGCGTTCTCTGCGATCCCGGCGGTGAGAACTACCGAACCGGCGCGCGCTCCATCACCTTCTTGAGCGCGGAAACGAACTTTTCATTCATCTCCGGGGTGCCGATGGTGACGCGCAAGGCGGTGGGCGCGCCCCAAACCGTGAGCGGGCGCACGATGACGCCTTCCGCCTGCAGGCGGCGGGCGAGCGCGGCAGCGTCTTCGCCGGGATCGAAGTAGATGAAGTTGGCGGTGGTGGGGACGAAGCGGATGCCGAGCTCGCGGAACTTCTGGCCGAGCCAGGCGGCGCCGCTGGCGTTCATCTCCAGGGAGCGACGGATGTGGGCTTCATCGTCCAGCGCGGCCAGCGCGCCGGCTTCGGCCACCGCGGAAACAGAAAACGCAGTGCGCAGGCGGGAGAGGTATTCGATGAGGCGGGGCGGACCAAAGCCGTAACCGACACGAGCGCCGGCCAGGCCGTGGGCCTTGGAGAAGGTGCGCAGCACCATCAGGTTGCGTCCGCCACGCACGTAGTCCAGCGAGTGCGAATATTCGATGCCGCGCGAGCGCGCGTAATCCGTGGCGTAGTCACAGTAGGCTTCGTCGAGGATCACCAGGACGTCGTCAGGCACGCGCGCCAGGAAAGCGTCGGTGGCGGCGGCATCGAACAGCGTGCCCGTGGGATTGTTGGGATTGGCCAGGAAGATGAGGCGCGTGTCGCGGGTGATGGCGCGGGCGATGGCCTCGAGGTCGAAGGCATGGTCGCGCATGGGCACCTGGATCAGCGTGCCGCCGGCGGCGCGCACCGCAATGGGATAGACGATGAAGGAGCGCTCGCTGGTGACGGCGTTGCGTCCGGGCGCGAGCAGGGCGCGCGCCAGCAGGTCAATGAGGGCGGTGGAGCCATCCGCAACGATGACCTGCTCGACGGCCACATCATGGCGCAGGGCCAGGCGGAAGCGAAGCTCGGAGGCGTCGTTATCCGGGTAGTAGTTCACTTCCGCCAGCGCGCGGCGCATCGCTTCTACGGCGCGCGGCGAAGGGCCCAGCGGGTTTTCGTTGGACGACAGCTTGATGCAGGCCACGCCGCTTTCGCGTTCCGCCTGCCGGATGGGCTTGCCGGGGATGTATTGCGCCAGGGCGCGGATGTGCTCGGGGAGAAAGTCTTCGATGGAGGCCATGGGCTCAGTCTTTTGTATCACGAGCGCGGGGCGCTTGGAACCGGCCGGAGGCGGCGGCGCGCAGGCGGGCGACCTCAGCGGGCGTGAGCGGACGCACCGCTCCCGGGGGGACATCCAGCTCGAGCGGGCCGTATTTGACGCGGCGGATCTTCTCCACGTGATGGCCGATGGCCTCGAACATGCGGCGGATCTGCCGGTTGCGTCCTTCGATGAGCGTGACCTCGAACCAGGGATTGGGCGCGTCATGCAGCAGCTTGATGCGCGCCGGCGCGGTGGTGACCGCAGGCAGCCTGCGGCCGGAGCGCACCGGGTCGTGCGCGCCTCCTATGCGCACACCGGAGCGCAGGCGGGCGAGGGCTTCCTCGCCGGGCTTCTTGCTGACCTTGACCAGATAGGTCTTGGGGACGTGGGAAGCCGTCCGCGTCAGGAGGTTGGCGAGTTCACCGTCGTTGGTGAGGAGCAGCAGGCCTTCGCTCGAGTAGTCGAGGCGGCCGACGGGGAAGACGCGCACGCCGGCGCCGCGCACCAGGTCGAGCACCGTGGGACGGCCCTCGGGGTCGCTGGCCGTAGTGACGTAGCCCCGCGGTTTGTTCAGCAACAGATAGACGTGGCGCTGGGCGGCACGCAGCAGCTTGCCATTCACACGGATGTGGTCACGTTCCGGGTCGGCCCTAGCGCCCAGTTCGGTCACGACCTTTCCGTTCACCTGCACGCGGCCCTGCGTGATCAGTTCCTCAGCCTTGCGGCGTGAAGCTACGCCGGCGGCGGCGATGATTTTCTGCAGGCGGATAGCGGGCATCGAGGTTGGTTTTACCACACCGGATGAGGTCACGCAGGAAAGCAAACCTAGATCCTTCGCTCGGGTTTCCTGCGCTGGCGAGTTCGCGCGGGATCCCTCCGTCGCTCAGGATGACGGCCCTCCTTGTCCTTGTAATGTGAGCTCTTTATGAATCTGGCGTGGTGGTGCTTTCGGCGGGCGCTTCCTCCGCATCGGGGACGCCGGTGGCGTCGGCGACGGCGGAGGGAGTAGCGAACAAATCCGCCTGCACGGCCTGGCCGGTGACTTCTTCGAACTCCTTGAGGCTGGGGAGTTCGCTCACGTCCTGGAGGCCGAAGCGCAACAGGAACTCCTTGGTGGTGCGATAGAGGATAGGGCGGCCGACCACCGCCTTCCGCCCAGCGGTGGTGATGAGCTTGCGGTCGAGCAGCGTGGCAATGACGCCGGAAGAGTCCACGCCGCGGATCTCGTTGATCTCGGGTACGGTGACGGGTTGCTTGTAGGCGATGACGGAAAGTGTTTCGAGCGCCGGTAGCGAGAGGCGCACCGGCGGCTTCAGGTTCTTGACGAAGGCGCGCACCACGTCATGGTGCTCAGGCCGGGTGGACATCTTGTAGCCGCCCGCGACCTGGCGGATCTCCATGCCGCGATCGGCGGCGGCGTACTCGGCCATCAACTCCTCGACCGCGCGGCGGATCTCGGCGCGGAGAGCGGCCGCGTCCGGCGCGGCGCGGGCGGTCGGCTGGTCCTTGAGCACGGCGACCATCTGGTCCAGGGTCACCGGTTCTTCGGCGGCGTAAATGATGGCTTCGATTTCGGATTTCAGGCTCAATCGGTTCTCCCTGCCGAAAACCCAGGTCCTTCGCTCCGGTTTCCCGCGCTGGTGAATGCGCGCGGGAGCCCTCCTGCGCTCAGGATGACGGCAGTTTGGTTTTCCTTACCATGCATGCTTTCCAAATCCGTGTTCCTCCGCGTTGATCCGCGGCACGCTCTTTACCTCCAATCGTCGCGCACGGCGGCGCCGTCGCTGAGCACGGTGTCGAACATCTCGTGCTTCTTCACGTAGATCTCGCCGAAAGTGCGGTCCTGGCGCAGCAGGATGGCCTGCAGGCGGACCAGTTCCAAGAGCGCCAGGAACGCGCAGACCAGAGCCTTGCGCGAGCGCAGCGGCTGCAGCAGGCTGGTAAGGCGCAGGGCGCGGTCTTCGAGCAGCAGGCGGCGGCGCAGGTAGTCGATCATCTGCGAGACCGTGACCGCGTCCTCGTCCACTTCCAGCACGGGGCGATTGCGGGCGCGTTCGAGGATGGTCTGAAACGTGCGCACCAGGTCCACGACGTCGGCGGCCAGTTCCGGCTCCGTGCCCTCGGCTTCCTCGAAGTCCTTCTGCGCCGGGTTCGACCAGGTGGCGCTTTCGATCTGCTGCTTCTGCAGAAGCATCTGCGCCGCGGTCTTGAACTTTTCATGCTCGAGCAGGCGATAGACCAGCTCGGCGCGCGGGTCTTCCTGCTCCTCCGGGGGCGCGTTGGGATCGCGCGGCAGCAGCATCCGCGACTTGATGTGGATGAGCATGGCCGCCATGTAGATGAACTCCGCAGCCACGTTCACGTCGAGCTGCTTCATCTGCTCGACGTAGGCGAGATACTGCGCGGTGATCTGCGCGATGGGGATGTCATAGATGTTGATGTCCTGCTTGCGGATGAGGTCGAGCAGCAGGTCGAGCGGGCCGTCGTACACCTGCCCGATGGTCACCGCGAACGGGAAATCGCTGGCTTCGGCGGGCGGGCGGGGCGTGGATTCGGGCGGCTCGGGCATCCGGTTCATTGTAGGGTGATTCGTGGCCGGCGTGCCGGCATTATTTGCCCGCTGTCTTGCCGGAATCCGGAGGTTCGTACTCCGGCGACATGCCCATGGCGGCGCGCACCTGCTGCATGGTGGCCTCGGCGGCGCGCGCGGCGCGGGTGGAACCTTCCTCCAGGATGTCCCAGGCGAGGCGCGGCTTTTCTTCGTATTTGCGGCGGCGCTCCTGCATGGGCGCCAGCACCTGCACGAGCGCGTCCGCGGCCCACGCCTTGCACTCGATGCAGCCGATGCCCGCGGAGCGGCAGCCTTCGTAGACCTTGGCCAGGGTCTCCTGCGAGCTGAACAGCTTGTGCAGATCGCCCACCGGGCAGACGTCGGGATTGCCGGGATCGCTGCGGCGCACCCGCGCCGGATCGGTGACCATGGTCTTGAGCTTGGCGCGCAGCGAATCTTCCGGCTCAGTCATCAGGATGACGTTGTCGTAGGACTTCGACATCTTGCGGCCGTCGGTGCCGGGCAGCTTGGGTGAGGGCGTGAACAGCGTCTGGGGCTCGGGGAACGACCAGCCGCGCTTGCCGCCGTAGAAAGCGTTGAAGCGGCGCGCGACCTCGCGCGTGAGCTCGATGTGCGGCGCCTGGTCTTCGCCCACGGGCACGTAGTCGGCCTGGTAGATGAGGATGTCGGCGGACTGCAGCAGCGGGTAGCCGAGGAAGCCGTAGGTCGAGAGGTCCTTGTCGCGGATGTTCTCCCGCTGCTCCTTGTAGGTCGGGACGCGCTCCAGCCAGCCCAGCGGGGTAATCATGGAGAACAGCAGGTGCAGCTCGGCGTGCTGCGGCACGTGCGACTGGATGAACATGGTGCACTGCTTGGGATCGAGGCCGGCGGCCAGCCAGTCCAGCAGCACCTCCACCGAATTGCGCTTCACCTGGGAGGTATCGGCGTAGTCGGTCGTGAGCGCATGCCAGTCGGCCACGAAAAAGAAGCAGTCGTAATCCTTCTGCAGGCGGACCCAGTTATCCAGCGCGCCCACAAAGTTGCCCAGGTGCAGCTTGCCGGTGGGACGCATGCCGCTGAGCACGCGGGGACGCTTGCGGTTCTTGTTGGCCGGTGTCATACGAGCAGGAGCAGGAGCGCGTCAAAGAAGCGCAGCACGGGTCGCAACAGCGTGAACACGATCCTTCCGCCGACCAGGAACAGCAGCACCAGGCCGACCCAGCCGAGGGCGTCGTAGATCTGGCGCAGCGAATCGGGCAGGAGGTGGCGGAGCACGTGGCTGCCATCCAGCGGCGGGATGGGGATGAGGTTGAACACCGCCAGCAGCAGGTTGATCAGCATCGCCTGGTAGAGCAGCACGACGACCGGCACCCACAGCGACGTCTGCGCCACTGAAATGGGGAAGTCGCCGGCCAGTCCGCGCACCAGGTTGCGGCCGTCGGCGGAAAGGAACCCGATGCCGGCCATCATGGTCACCGCGCCGGCGGCCACCAGGACATTGCTGATGGGGCCGGCGACCGAGGTGAGGATGTCATCCCGCACCTCGTTCTTGAAGTTGAGCGGGTTCACGGGCGTAGGCTTGGCCCAGCCGATGACGGGCAGGCCGGTCAGCAGGGCGATTCCGGGGAGAATCACCGTACCCACCGGGTCGATATGTTTCAACGGGTTGAGGGTCACGCGTCCCAGCATGTAGGCGGTCGGATCACCGCACTTCCAGGCCGTGAAGGCATGCGCCGACTCATGAAAGCTGATGGCGAACAGGAACACGATGATCTGGAAGACGATGCCGACTTGCTCAAGATTCATGATGGCCAAGTGAGGATACCACGCAGCCTGGGGATGAGCGGACGGCCCGACGGACCGATCCTCACGTCTTGCCCGCCGCTTTGCGCACCTCCTCAGGGGCGATGGACTTCACCTTGATGGTCTTGGCGGGGATGCCGGCGGTGACGTGGTACGGATCGACATCCTTGGCGGCGACCCCGAGCGAGCCCACGATGCCGTGCTCGCCCACGCGCACGCCGCTCAGGACGGTGGCGTGGTAGGTGATGCGGGCGCGCGGTCCGATCTCGGTGCGGTGGTTGGTGACGATCATGCCGTCATTCAGGTCATGGGCGTGCGAATACACGTTGGCGTAGTCGGAGATGGAGCATCCCTGATGAATGACGATCTCGCCGCGGTCGTCGAGCAGCACGTACTTGTGGATGGTGCAGTTGTCCTCCACGGTGAGGTTATAGCCGAACGAGACCTCGACGCCGTGGAAGATCTTCACGTTCTTGCCGCAGTGCTTGAAGACGTGGCGCGCCAGCATGGCGCGCACGCGGAAGCCCAGCCAGTGGTTCAGGCCCACGGGGGAGCGGTCGAACATCATCCAGAACCAGATGAGCGGCTTGCGCTCGGCGTACCTGGCCGCGTCCACGTCGCCGTAGTACTCCGGCTCCAGCGTGGCGTTGCGCGGATCGAACGAATGCACCAGGGCCTGCTGGGCCAGCGGCGCTCCGGGGTCCGGCGGCTCGTAGGGCCGGCCCAGGTAAAGCTGGTGCAGCGCGTCGCGGACAACCTGGCTGCGATGCTGGTGGTCCCGGTTGATGAACTCGGCGTCCAGCCGCTCGATCCACTCGAGGAAGAGCTTCTCGGCATCCGGCGTGGGATGGAGGTCGCGGTACTCGAAGCGAGGCATGGCGTTTCTCCCAAAACCTCAAGAATAACAAAGTGCGGGAGGGCGCCGGATTGGGTTGCCTTAGCTGGGAAGGCACAGGCGACAGGCGATAAGCAGGCTACTGGAGGCGGGGCCGAAGTCCAAACCCGCTAGGGCAGCACAGCAGCCCGGGTGGCGGGCACGGGCAGCGGAGCCACGCGCGGCGCGGCCAGCGTGCCGGTGACCGCGAAGCCGTGGGCCTCGTCCCGGACGAGCCGCAGGTCGAGCTGGCGCGCCAATGACGCCGTGCCGGTCACCGTGTAGGTACCGCCGGCGGTTTCGAGCTGGGCTTCGGGGAACGTGAGAATGCCGTCGCGTAATGCCAGCTTTCCTGTGAATCGCCGCAGCCGCATGGGAGCCGGGGAGGCGGGCAGAAGCAGCCGCGCCATCGCGCCGTCACGCCAGTCGAACTCCACTTCTCCGGACGCGGATTGCACCAGCGCGGGCGCGGCGCTGCCGGCCGTGGTCAGCTCGTAACGGGCCGAGACGTGCCCGGTCGCCCAGGGGTCGTGCATCAGGCGGCCTACCTGCTCGAGTGCGATTCCGGTGAGTCGGCCCGCCGCCGAGTAGAGCGGCTGGGGTCCGGTGAAGTCGGCGTGCCAGACGCCCTCGTGGCGCCCGCCCAGCAGTTCGCCACGCAGTTCCTCGAGCTCGAGCCGGCCCCCGGCCAGGCGAGCGGTCACGCTCACGCGTTGCGCAGCCACCGACTTGATCAGCACGCGGCCCGCCGTGATGCGGCCCTGGGCACTCAGATCGGAAAAGACGCTCGGTTCTTCCCGCTGTCCGCCGAACTGGAACCAGCGCCTCTGATGGACCTGCGGGTTCAACAGGCGGTTCAATTCGTCGAAAGCGATGTCGGGAGCGTGGAGCGTGAAGCGCACCGGGCAGCCGGGTTCACAGTTGCGGCTGCGGCTGGCTTCGCCGGTCAGGCTCAGACGCGCCGCTGGGACGGAAAGCGCGAGATGCCGCAGTTCCACCGTCTCAGGCGAGAGCCGCAGGTCGGCCGCAGACACTTCCACGGGTTCAGCGATCCCGCTCAGCCGCAGGGTGACGCGGCGCACCTGCGCCGTTCCCGTCACCGTGGCAGGTGCGAACTCCGCCCACGGCCCGGCGGCTGCCAGGTCCACGCGCGCCGATCCGCTGGCATCGAGCAGGGGGGCCTCCACCCCGAAGGCACGGGCCACGCGTGTGAGCCGCGTAATGTCGGCCATGCCCCGCACACTCACCCGGTATCCGGACGCGGAGAAGAATCCTGCCACCTCGACCGGCGCTCCCCCGCCGAGATTCATGAGCAGCGGCTGCAGGCTGAGCCGCGGTTCGGAAACAATGTCGGTGCGCGCAGCCCGCGTGCGGAGGGTGGGTTTCGGCGGCGCCGGGTTCTCCACCAGGAAACGCACATCCGGAACGGAGAGTTCGGGGTCGAGCAGCGCGGAGCGCACCCGCAGTCCGGCTATGGAGCCCCCGCCGGCCCACGACGGCAGGCCGGATTCCTCCGAAGAGCGCAGGGTGAAAGCGGCGTTCAGTTCGCCGGCGGCCGCGAAATCACCCGGCAAGTCGCGTTTGGCGCGGCGCAGGACCTGCGCCAGGGAAGCGGCGGGCACTCCGCGGGCGGCGAGACTCAGGTCGTAGCGGCGCTCACCGAAGAGCCCGCCCACCATGCCGCGCACGGCGATGTCGCCCTCTCCCACCGGGGCCAGGCAGTCCACGTCGCTGAGCGTATCGGAAGCGCCGCGGTATGCGGCCGAACAGCGCACACGCCCGCGCAGCCCCTCGCCGGCTACGATGTCATAGCGGCGGAAGTCGCGCAGTTCGGCTTCCGCGCCCAGGCGCAGATGGTTGGGCGTTCCGGCGAAAGAGGCGCGCGCGTCGAGGGCGCCGCGCCAGCCGCGGTCCCGCCCCCAGATGAGTGCCGAGAGCTGGCCCAGTTGCGCTTTTTCCAGCCGGACGGAAAGACGCAGCGGACGCTCACCCGGCGCAGCGGCGCGTCCTAACGTGCCCGCAATGCGAAGCTCGCCGGTGTCGCCCAGGTTCATATCGGTGCGCACCGGGCGCGCCTCCAAGCGCATGCCCCACTCCTTTTCGGATTCCAGCCACAGGGCGAAGTCGGCGTCGGCCAGGGCCAGCGCTTTTTTTTCCTGTCCGAGCTTGAAGTTGATGCGGCCGTTCTCCGCCTCGATGTAGGGGAAGCGCGGCCGGCTCTCGGGCCTAGGCAGCGCCGTGGGCGCCGAAGGGGTTTCGGCGGCGCGCGCCATCAGCGCTTCCAGGTTCCAGCGGCCCTCGGGCGAACGCACCAGGTTGAGGCTGGGCGAATCCAGGCTGAGCTGGGCGATTTCCAGGCGCCCGCGCCAGAGCGAGGTCAGGCGCAGCGCGGCCGTGACCTCATCAGCGCGCAGCATGGGCTCCGCGCTGAACGCCGGGTCGTCGCCGATCACCAGATTGCGCAGGTCGAAGCCCGGGCGCGGCAGCAGGTGCAGGCGGATCTCATCCACCCGGACGGAGCGGCCCAGCGCCGCTTCCATCGCCGCCACCAGCCGTCCCTTGAAGCGGTTGGCGTTGACGTAGGGGGGCAGCAGCAATGCGGCCAGGGCTGTCGCGGCCAGGCCGAGCGCCAGCCGCCGTCGCTTGCTTTGGCCGGGCATCAGCGCACCACGTGGAAAGTCCGCCGCCAGCGCGTCTGGTCGAAGAAATGGATGACGACGTGGAACAGGTAGCGCAGACGCTCGCCGGGAGCCGTCTTCAGGTACTGGCCGGGCGGCGTCTCAAAGGACCAATAGATGATCATGGGCCGGCCGATGACGTGCTCGCGCGGCACAAAGCCCCAGAAGCGGCTGTCGTAGCTGGCGTCCCGGTTGTCGCCCATCATGAAATAGTGGTCCTCGGGCACCACCAGTTCGCCGCCGTCGATGTGCGAAGGCATCTCCAGGTACCACTCCGGCGTGGTGGCGCCGCTGGGCATGGAGACCGACGGAAAGTCGTCCCGGTAAGGACGATAATCGCCGTGGCGGACGACGTACGGCTCATCCTGCCGGACACCGTTCAAGTAGACCACGCCGTTCTGCAGGCGGATGCGGTCGCCCGGCAGGCCGATCACGCGCTTCACCACGTAGAGCCCGGATTCAGCCGGCGACAGGAACACCACGATGTCACGGCGCCGCAGCTCCCGGTAGGGCAACAACGGTCCCACCCACCGGGTGGGCGGCGCGTACGCCAGCCGGTCCACAAACACGTGGTCGCCGATGAGCAAAGTTTCCTCCATGGAGCTGGAAGGTATCTCGAAGGCCTGGAAAATAAAGGTGATGATGAACAGGCCGGTGACCAGCACGACCGCCATCGAACCGGCGAACTCCATGGGGGTTTCGCCCCGCTTTTCTTCCTTCTGCTTCTTGCTCAATGTGCCTGTATTCTCCGCCCGCTGCAGGAGTGCTCGCCGCCCCTAACGAACGATGCGGAAGGTCCGTTCCCAGCGGGTGTTCTGGAAGAGGTGAGCGAGCCCGTACGCAAGACGAGACAGTGTACCATCGGGCACCGCGGCCAGTTCCTGGCCGTTGTCGTTCACCGACCAGTAGATGAGAAGGGGGCGGCCCACGATGTTCTCCCGCGGCACGAATCCCCAGTAGCGGCTGTCCAGGCTCTCGTCCCGATTGTCGCCCAGCACGAAGTACTTGCCCGGAGGCACCACGATGCCGCCGTTGCGGATCCGCCCGCGCATCTCCTGGAACCAGCCGGCATCGATGCTGGAGGTGAAGAAGTCCGTGGCCGGGAAGTTGTCGCGGAAGCTGTCGCGCCCGCGCAGCTTGTGCAGCACGTAGTCCTCGGGCACCGGCTGGCCGTTCACCAGCAGCCGCTTGTTGTGCAGCCGCACCTCGTCGCCGGGCACGGCGACCACCCGCTTGACAAAGTGCTCCGTCGGCCGCACCGGATAGCGGAACACGATGATGTCGCCGCGCTTCACCGGCCGGTACGGAAGGATGTTTCCCCACAGACCGCCCTGGGCGAAATGCACCTTGTCCACCAGCAGGTAGTCTCCGATCAGCAGCGTGTTTTCCATGGACTCGGAAGGGATCTGGAAGGCCTGCACTAGGAAGGTGATGATGAAGATGGCGATCACCACCGTCTCGGCCAGCGACTGCACCGAACCCGGCCATCCGCTGGCCCTGGATTCTTCGTGAGTGTGCGGTTGCTCGCTCATCGGGAACTCGTGCCCGCGCGCCGGGTTGGGCTGGCTTGTGCCGCTGCGGCCAGGTGCTCCAGCGCCAGGCGGGCGGCGCGCTGTTCCGCCGTCTTCTTGCTCGGTCCTTCCGCCTGGAAGGCGGTTGCCGCGCCGCGCCCGCCGGATTGGATGCGGACCTCCACCGTGAAGACTTTGCGATGGTCGGGTCCGGTTTCCTCCACCAGCACGTAGCGAGGGTGCGGCCGACCCTGGGCCTGCAGGAACTCCTGCAGAGCGGACTTGTGATCCGTGGGCGGCAGGCCAGCCCCGGTTTCGCGCTCCAGGCGCGCCAGGGCCGGCAACACGACCCGCTGCACCACGAACTCTTCGGCCTTGGCCAGGCCGGCATCCAGGTACATCGCCGCCAGCACCGCTTCCAGGGCGTCGGCCAGGAGGGCGGCTTTGTGGCGCCCGCCGCTCTTCTCCTCGCCTCGCCCCAGCCGCAAGTAGCGGCCCAAATCCAGGTCGTTGGCTACGTGGACCAGTTGCTGGGCGCTCACCATGTGAGCGCGCATCTTGGAGAGCTCTCCCTCATGGAAGCCAGGAAAGCGCCGGTACAGCTCCTGGGTGGTCAGAAAACCGAGAACCGCATCGCCCAGGAATTCCAGTTGCTCATTGTCGGGCGCGCCCATGGAAGGAGCGCGCGACTCCGCCTCGTGCGCGTAGGAGGCGTGGGTGAGCGCCTGCTCCAGCAGTTCGCGGCGCCGGAAGCGATGCCCCAGCGCCGACTCCAGCGCCGTGATTTCCCCTGCTTTCATGGCCAACCCGGGTCGGCCGTTGCCCTTACTTCGTGCCGATCAATTGCGTCAGCCGCGCTTGTTCCTGCTTGGCCATCTCGTGCACCTGGCCGCCGCCCTGCGCTTGGGCGATCTCCACCGCGCGGCTGGCCGCCTTCAGGCCCTCGGCGTACTTCTTCTGACGGTCGAGAGCGAGCGCCAGCCGCAGCCAGGTGAGCGCGTCGGGGTTGGCCTGGTTGACCTCGGTCGCCTTGCGGAAGTGCTGCTCGGCGGCGGCATCGTTCTTGCGGATGGTCTCGGCCACGCCCATCGCCTCATGAGCCACGCCCAGCAGAACGCCTTTCATCATCTGGTACTGTTCCTCGGTGGCGTTCGGCGCAAGCACCAGGCCGGT